>CAKUCT010000013.1 GCA_934643765.1 uncultured Oscillospiraceae bacterium | reverse complement strand
TGGCCTCCGGCCGCGTGGGCGGCCTGTCCGGCGCGTTCATCCCGGTCTCGGAAGACGAGGGCATGATTGCCGCAGCCTTGGACGGCACGCTGACGATTGATAAGCTCGAAGCCATGACCTGCGTCTGCTCGGTGGGCCTTGACATGATTGCCGTTCCCGGCGATACCACAGCCGAGACCATTTCTGCGATTATCGCCGACGAGGCGGCCATCGGCATGGTCAACAGCAAGACGACCGCGGTCCGTATTATCCCGGTGGAGGGAAAAACGGTCGGCGATATGGTGGAGATGGGGGGACTTCTTGGCTCCGCACCCGTCATGCCGGTGCACGTGGCGTCCAGTGCGGACTTCATTGCTCGCGGCGGACGGATTCCCGCGCCGCTGCAGAGTCTGAAAAATTAAAAAAGATATTCCTGAAAGGAAGCGTTACGATATGAATGAAAAAATTTCCGCCGCACAGGCGCGCTTTGCGTCTGTGCCGCATGTGAAGCTGGGCTTTTTCCCGACGCCGTTTTATAAGCTGGAGAATCTCTCCAAGGAGCTTGGCGTCAATCTTTACATCAAGCGCGACGATTTTACCGGCATGAACCTGTTCGGCGGCAATAAGATCCGCAAGCTGGAGTATCTGCTCGGCGATGCGGTTTCCAAGGGCTGCACCAGCGTCATCACCTACGGCGCAACGCAGTCGAACCATGCGATGGAGACGGTTTCCGCCTGCCGCCGCTGTGGACTGGACCCGATTCTGTATCTGACGGCGGTTGTCAAGCCCGATGAAAAAGATGTGCGCGCCAACCTTCTGCTCGACAAAATCATGGGCGCGGAAATCCATATTGTGGATATTGAGCCCGGCGAAACGGAAGACGACGCTGAGGCTAGATCGTTCGTCATGGGCGCAAAGCATGCGGCGGAGCTGACCGCGGCCGGAAAACCCTGCTATGATGTGCCGATGGGCGGCGCCAGCCATGTGGGTTCGATCGGCTTTGCCGCGGGCTTTGTGGAGCTTGCAGCGCAGATGGATGAGATGGGCCTCAAGGCAGACTATATCTACCACGCCACCGGCACCGGCGGCACGATGGCAGGTCTTGCCGCGGGCAGAAAGCTGGTGAAGTCCGCGGCGGAAATCCGCTCGATCACTGTCAGCCCCAAGAACGAGGCGTATCTGGTCAAGGTGCAGAACCTTGCCAATCAGGTGCTGCAGGATCTCGGAAGCGATGCGCGCGTCGACAAGGATGCCGATCTGCACATGGATACCAACTACTACGCACCCGGCTATGAGCAGCCGAACGAAAAGGCGAGCGAGGCCATCAAGATGCTCGCGCGGCTGGAGGGACTGTTTGTTGACCCGGTCTATACAGGCAAAGCGCTTGCAGGTCTGATTGATCACATCCGGCTTGGCAAGGTAGAGAAGGGCAGCACGGTTGTCTTCTGGCACACCGGCGGCGCGACGGCTCTGTTCGCGGAGCAGTCGATGCTCGGTGAAATTTACTGAGAAGAGGCGCGGATATGAAAACGCTGATTAAAAATGGCTTCGTCATTGACCCGGCCAACCACGTGCAGGCGAAGCTGAACGTGTTGCTGGAAAACGGGAAGGTCGCTGCAGTCACAAAAGACTGCCCGGACGCGGAGCGTGTCATTGACGCGGCCGGCCGCGTGGTCTGCCCCGGCTTTATCGACATTCACATGCATGAAGACCCCGTCCGGGACGGGAAAATTGCGCGGAGCATCTTTGACGCGATGCTGCGCATGGGCGTAACGACGGCCGTTGGCGGCAACTGCGGCATCAACGTCTATGACCCGGTGGAGTATCTGGACATTGTCGACCGCGACGGCGCGCCGGTGAACGTTGTGATGTTCGCGGGCCACCAGTTCTTCCGCGAGAAGGTCGGCGGAACGGATAAGTACGCGCCGATTTCGGATGCACAGCTGGAGGAGCTGAAGCTGGAACTGTCGCAGGCGCTCAAAAACGGCTGCGCCGGCATCAGCTACGGCCTTCGCTATGTGCCCGGCACCGGGCGGAAGGAATTTCTGGAGACGGCCAGCTGCTGCGCAGAGAGCCGCAAGCTCATTTCTGCGCATGTGCGCGACGACGAGGCTCGGATTTTCGGCGCTGTCGCCGAGGTTGCGGAGGCGGCTGAACTGTATCACATTCCGGTGCAGGTCTCGCACATCGGCTCGATGGGCGGCTTCGGCCAGATGGAAGAGCTTCTTCGCCAGGTTGACGGCTACCGCATGAACGGCCTTGACGTGCTGTGCGACTGCTATCCCTATTTTGCGTTCTCCACGCGCATCGGCGCGACGACCTATGACGACGGCTGGCTGGAGCGGTACCACTGCGACTACAGCGCCTGCCAGCTGATGGAGGGCAAGTACAAGGGCCAGCGCTGCACAAAGGAGACCTTTGAGGAGATGCGCCGTGATTTCCCGGAGTGCTTGACGGTCTGCTACGTGATGACCGAGTCGGATATCCGTATGGCGCTGTCTGACCCGGGTGTGATTCTGGGAAGCGACGGCCTGATCGACAACGGCCAGGGCCATCCGCGTGCGGCGGGCTCATTCCCGAAGTTTATTGCCGAGTTTGTCCGGCACGGCGATCTGACGCTTTATGAAGCCATCCGCAAGATGACAAGCGCCGCGGCAGAGCGTCTGGGGCTTTCTCAGAAGGGCCGGCTGAATGTCGGTGCGGACGCGGACGTTGTGATCTTTGATCCGGAGAAAATCCAGGACGGCGCAACGTTTGACGATCCGATGCTCGCGCCGAAGGGCATTGATTACGTGTTCATCGGCGGAGAGGTTGCCGCGAAGGACTGCGCCATTGTCCGCGCAGATCTGGGAAGGGCGCTTAGAAAGTAAGTCTTCGGCACACGCCATTGCGGCGCGGCCGGAAAAAGAAGAAGGAGGAGAAACTATGGAATTTGGGTTCTGGTCCCTGGTTCCGCCACTGCTGACGATTGTGTTGGCACTGGTCACCAAAAACGTCTTTATTTCGCTGCTCATCGGTATTATGACCGGCAGCCTGGTGCTCAATGGTTGGGCGATTTTCCCGGGCATCAACGCCGGCATCTACACGATCCTCGACACGATGACCGAGAGCAACACCCTGATCATTGCCTCCGTGCTGATCACCTCCGCCATCATTCATCTGGCGGAGAAGTCGGGCGGTATTCAGGGCTTTGTGAATGTTGTCGTCAAGCGGCAGCAGCTCATCAAGTCCAAGCGCGGCGCGAACATCTTCACGTGGCTGCTGGGCCTGGTGGTCTTCACTTCCGGCACACTCAGCTGCATGGTCGCCGGCGCGGTTTCCCGCCCCGTCAACGACGCGCTGAAGGTTCCGCATGAGAAGGCGGCGTACATCATCCACACGACCTCTACTCCCTGGTGCGTGCTGTTCCCGTTCTCCGGGTGGCTGGCGGCTATGACCGGCTATCTGGTCTCCGGCGGCGTGCCGGAAAATGAGGCGGTCGGCCTGCTGTTCAAGTCGATTCCGTTGAACTTCTACTGTGTGATTTCCATTCTGATGGTCTTTGTTCTGGCGCTGACGCAGAAGGACTTTGGCCCGATGGCCAAGGCCGAAAAGCGCGCCGCGGAGACCGGCATGCTGGACGATCCGGCGCACGCAAAGCCCAACGCGGACACCTCCAAGGTGACGGTTGAAGCAACGCCCCGCGCAATCAACCTCCTGCTCCCGATCGGCGTTCTGATCGCTGTCATGTTTGCGGCGCTCATCATCACCGGCGGCGGCAACCTGATGAACGGCTCCGGCATGAGAGCCCTGATCTGGGCCGTTACGTCGAGCCTTCTCGTCGCGGCTGTGATGTGCTGCGTGGAAAAGGTCTTCACCCCCAGCCAGGTTATTGATGAGATCTTTGAGGGTATGAAGCCGATGCTTCCCATTACGTTCGTCCTGCTCTTCGGCTTTACCATGGGCAACATCGTAAAGTCGCTCGACACCGGCAACTACCTTGGCAGCATCTTTATGTCCATCCTGAACCCGGGCCTGCTCCCGGTCATCACGTTCATCATTGCGCTGCTCATTTCCTTCGCAACGGGCACGTCGATGGGCACGATGGCGATTGTCGCGGTTCTCGTTCTGCCGATGGCCTACACGATGGGCTCCAACCTGGCCCTGGTTGCAGGCGCTCTGTTTGGCGGCAGTATCTTCGGCGACCATGCTTCCCCGATTTCGGATACCACGATTATGACCTGCTCGGTGACGGGCTGCGACATCATTGACCATGTCAAGACGCAGCTCCCGTATGTCTGCACGGCAGCCGGACTGAGCATCGTTCTGTACGTAGTGCTCGGCCTGGTCTTCTAAAATCTGAGATGAAAAATCCCCGCACGAAACACACCGTGCGGGGATTTTTGCGCTTTTTTGAGGAAAAATGCCGGATGCCACCAGCGGTTGACAACGTTCAAACGCTGTTTTCTTGCCTGCAACCGCTGCGTTGTGATATGATACGCCTATCAGTCAGGGCAAAAATCGTGCCCGGTATGGGAGGAAGCATATGACACTTTCAGAAAAAATTATCCGCCTGCGCAAGCAGGCCGGTTGGTCTCAGGAGGAGCTTGCCGAAAAGCTAGGCATCACGCGCCAGGCGGTCTCAAAATGGGAGGGCGCGCAGTCTGCGCCGGATCTTGAAAAGCTTGTCCAGATGAGTCTGCTCTTCGGCGTCAGCACGGACTATCTTCTAAAAGATGAACAGGAACATGCGGATGTGCCGTGTGCGGCGCCGGAAGCGCCGCCGCAGCGCCCGCAGCAAACACCGAGCCGGAGCGTCAGCATGGAGCAGGCGCAGAACTTCTTGGAGCTCCGCGCGGCTGCCGCGCCCAAAATGGCGCTCGTCGTGATGCTTTGCGTGTGGTCGCCGATTGTGCTGATTGCGCTGGCTGTGATGCTGGGATTTGGCTATTTCGGTCTTTCCGACGCCGTGGCCACCGGCGTTGGCCTCTGCGTACTGCTGGTGATGGTGGCTGCGGCGGTTGCGCTGTTTTTGACGGCAAGCACGCCGCTGCGTGCGTTTTCATTTTTGGAAAACACGCAGATTGAAACGGACGATGCGACGAAAAACATGCTTTACACGCGCAGAGAGCGCTTTGCGCCTGCGTATGCAAAGCAGAACACCGCGGGCGTTGTACTGTGCATTTTGTCGGTGCTGCCGCTGTTCGCTTCGCTCTGCATTCCGGGCGGGGTGAAATTTCTCACAGGCATTGCCGTATGTCCGCTGCTGGCGATGGTCGGCATCGCGTGCTATTTCTTTGTGCGCGGCGGGATGATCAACGGCGCCTTTGACCAGCTTCTGGAGGAAGGGGACTATACGCGCAGCGCGAAGGCCAGAAGCCATATCATCGGGGCCATCAGCGCGGTGTATTGGCTGGTTGTGACGGCCGTATTCCTGTTTTACACCTTCGGCCCCAACGGCAATGGGAACCCGCAGTACAGCTGGTTCATCTGGGCCATCAGCGGCGTTCTTTACGGCGCACTGATGGCGGCGGTTTCAATCTGGAAGAAGAAAAACTTGTAAAAAGACGCTTGCACCCGGGAAAAAGTGTTATACTGCAAGAAAGAGGGATAACACACAAGACAGGAGGGGCAGCGATGAAACAAAAAACGGCTTTCAAAGAGAAATCCGCCTGGTACACGGCACTGGTCATTTTGTATCTGCTGTTCTGCGTTGGCCTAAGCCTTGCCTACCGAGACACGGGCGCGGTGCTCTCCGGCTGGCAGCTCGGCATCTTAGAGCCGGACGGCACGTATACCGCCACAACGTGGACGCTCGTGGATCTGGGATGGACGCTGGTACTCTGCGCGCTGTTTCCGGGGGCGCTGCTTGCGTGCTGGAACGGAAAGCTCCTGCCGGACGGGCCGCGAAAGCTCCGGCAGCTGACCGGCGTGGGGTACGCGGTCTGCGGGGCAGTCTATCTTGCAGACATGGTCATCAGCATCGCAGTTCCCGCGCCGCATGCAATTTGGCTGTATCTGGCTTACCGGGCGCCGCTTGCGTGCTTGTATCTGTATCTGCGCGTGCTGCATAAGAAGTTTTCCGATATTTGAATACAGCGTCAAAAAACGCCCGCTGCCAGACAGGCAGCGGACGTTAATATTATGTCAACTATTTGAGCGTATCGAGTTCTTTCTGCCAGACACTTGCGCAGGCGTCGCTCGGCATGCGCCAGTCGCCTCTGGGCGAGAGCGTCACCGAACCGACTTTCGGCCCGTCCGGCAGGCAGCTGCGCTTGAACTGCTGCTGGAAGAAGCGGCGGTAGAAGTTTTTGAGCCAGTGCAGGAGCACCTCGTCCGGGTAACGGTCGCCCAGCGCGGCCTTTGCCAGATGGTAGATCTTTGCCGGTGGGAAGCCGAAGCGCAGCACATAGTAGAGGTAAAAATCGTGCAGCTCATACGGGCCGACGAGATTTTCCGTCTGCTGAGCAATTTCGCCGTTTTCCTTCGCGGGCAGAAGCTCCGGCGAGACCGGCGTATCGAGAATGTCCAGCAGAACCCCACGCAGCGCGCGGCTTTCGGCGATGTCAGCCTCGTAGTGGACAATATGGCGCACGAGCGTCTTCGGGACGCCGGCGTTCACGCCATACATGCTCATATGATCGCCGTTATAAGTCGCCCAGCCAAGGGCAAGCTCGCTCAGATCGCCCGTACCGACGACAAGACCGCCCGTGCGGTTGGCAAGATCCATGAGCTCAAGTGTCCGGACTCTGGCCTGGCCGTTTTCAAACGTCACGTCCAGCGTCTGCTCGCTCTGGCCGATGTCTGCAAAGTGGCTGCGGACGGTGTTGGCAATCGAAATTTCCCGGAACTGCACGCCGAGCTCCTGACACAGAATTTCTGCGTTGGAGCGTGTGCGCTTTGTGGTGCCGAAGCAGGGCATGGTGACGGCCAGGATATCGTGCATCGGCCGGTGCAGCTTCTTCATGGCCCGCACCGCGACGAGCAGCGCCAGACAGCTGTCAAGGCCGCCGGAGATGCCGATCACGGCAGTTTTCGCGTGCGCGTGCTCGATGCGCTTGGAAAGGCCGTCTGCCTGCATCTCCAGAATCAACTCGCAGCGCTCGGCGCGCGCGGTATCGCTGGAGGGGACGAACGGCGTCGGGGAAAATTTGCGCGTCAGGGAAACTTCCTGCAGAGCAAGCGCGAAGAGAACAACCTCGTAACCGTCGGAGATGGGGCTGAAAGTTGTGTTGCGGCAGCGCTCTGAGACAAGGCGCTCCAAGTCCAGCTCCGTGCAGGCTGCGCCCGCGCCGAAGGGTCTGGACTCGGCCAGAAGCGCGCCGTTTTCCGCAATCAGATTGTGACCGGAGAAGACCATATCGGTCGTCGACTCGCCATGGCCCGCGTCAGCGTAGAGATAGCCGCACAGAAGGCGGGCCGACTGCTGGCTGACCAAGGCCCGGCGGTAGTCTGCCTTTCCGACGGTTTCATCGCTGGCAGAGAGATTGGCAATCACGGTGGCTCCGGCCAGCGCGTGCGCGGTGCTGGGCGGAAGCGGGGCCCAGAGATCTTCGCAGACCTCGGCCGCCAACGTGAAAGAGGGCATTTGCTGGCAGCGGAAGAGGAGCTTTGTGCCAAATTTCACGTTCTGACCCGCGAAGAAAATCTCCTGGATTTCGGCGGGCGCCGGCGTGAAGTGACGCTTTTCATAGAACTCGCCGTAGTTCGGGATATGCGTCTTCGGCACAAGGCCGAGAAGCTGCCCGCGGCAGATGACGGCTGCGCAGTTGTAGAGCTTGCTGCCGGACAGAACCGGCAGACCCACAAGCGCGACAAGCGCCAGATCTTCGCTGGCCTTTAAAACTTCCCGCAGCGCAAGTTCCGCCGCACGCTGCAGCGGCTGCTGCAGAAACAGATCGCTGCAGGTGTAGCCCGTCAGACCTAGCTCCGGAAAGACGGCAAGCTGGCAGCCGTCCTGCGCGGCTTTGTGCATGGCCGCTATGGTCATCTGTGCATTATATGCACAGTCCGCCACACGCAGCGCGGGAGAAAGCGCGCAGGCTTTGATAAAACCGTAATTCATAGGTGGTTCATCCTTTACGTTCGTTTGCCCCGGTGCGCCGGGAATTTTACAAAATTATCATACCACACAAATGCGGCGCGGACAAGAGCCGGTTTGCGTGCGGCGGGAAAAGCCAGGCCGGTGGACATACGAAATCAGAAAATCACGGTTGACACCCGCAGCTTTCGCAAATACAATGATTGGAAAGAGTTTTCGCGCTGCGGAGACGATAAAACGGAAACGTGGAGTTGTGAAAAATATGAAACTTGCCGTTCGAATTGCGAAAAATGACGTCAACGATGATGCCTACGTCGTCCTGCGCGGCTTTGAAAGTTCCATCCGCAAGGCGGCTGAGCTTGGCTATGACGGCGTAGAACTGGCCCTTGGGCACAGCAGCGACATCGACTTTGACAGGACCGAAAAACTTTTGCAGCAGAACAATCTGGAAGTCAGCTGCCTGACAACCGGACAGATTTTCACGAAGTATCACCTGTATCTGACCAATCCCGACCGGATTCTGCGCCAGCGCGCGATCGACACATTCTATGATCTGGTGGACATTGCCGAGCGATTTGGCACGATGATCAACATGGGCCGCGTGCGCGGGTTCTACTCCGACGGCCAGACGGCAGAGCAGGCGGAGGCGCTGTTCATCGACGCGCTTTCGTATATCGTGGACAAAGCCGCAAAGAAAAATGTGCCGGTCATCGTTGAGCCGTTAAACCGGTACGAGACAAATTTCATCAACAATGCCCGCCAGTGCGCAGACCTTCTGCGCTGGCTGGCACCGGAATACTGCGGGATTATGCTCGATCTGTTCCACATGAACTTAGAAGAGGTGCGTCTGGGGCAGACGTTTGTAGACTTTGGCAGCCAGATCAAATATGTCCAGTTCGCGGACTCCAACAAGCTTGCCCCCGGTTGGGGCCACATTGACTTTGACGATGTGTTTAACGGCATGCACCGCGCGGGCTATGACGGCTGGTGCGGTGTGGAGGTGCTGGCAAAGCCAAGCGCGGACGAAGCGGCCTCGCAGGCGATTTCATTTTTGCGGCGGTATGTTCCGGCAGAGCGCGTGCGCTGCGCCGCGTATCAGGGAGAGCGGCTATGATACGCATAGGACCGATTGCGGAAAAGCTTGCCTATGATCTGCAGGCGGCAACAGGCAAGGAAATTGAAATCATCGACGCCTTTTCGCGCAGTGTCGCATCAGGTTCTGAACGGCTGCACCGCTTTTTGCAGCAGCTGCACCAAAGCGGCAAGTTAACCCGCGTCTCTGACGGCCTGTATCAGACCGGGGATGCAGACGGCTACTGCGCGCTGGTGCGCCGGATTGATCTGCATGACGAGACCGTCTGCTATCTGGCCCTCGGCGGACAGCAGGCAGAGCTGGCCGCGCTTTCGCATACGGCCGTCTGGCTGGTCCAGCGGCTCATTGACGCGTATGCGCAGAAGCCGGAGCTTGCCTCGCTTGAAGATCTGCGGCGGGCTTATTTCGAAGAAATTCTGTTTTCCGATAAAACGCGGCAAGAAATCCGGATCAAGGCCATCGCGGCCAATATGGACCCGGAGACCTCATGCTATGTCGCGCAGCTGCGGCTGTGGTATGACATGCTGGATGAGCTGGATGTAGAGCAGCTGCGCGCGTGTATGCAGATTCTGACGAAGGCGCTGCAGAGCTTCTGCCGGCAGCATACGGGCCTCTATATGCTTGAAGCGCCCGAGCGGCGCGTGCTCATCGCAGAAAATCTGCAGCTTCTGCGCGCCTGTATCAAAGACGCTGCAGACGCCGTGCAGGCGCACGCCGGCGGGCAGTTCCGGCTCTACAGCGGCATCAGCGTCCGCTCGTGCGGGCACTATGATCTCAATCTGTGCGCGCAGCGCGCGGAGGTCATCTGCAGCCGTCTGGCCGACGAGACGAGGCCGCTGCTGTGTCAGGACGAGTGTCGGCTGGAGCTGCTGCTCGAGCAGATTTCGCCGCAGACAAAGCAGGAATTTGTCCGGCAGGTGTTCGGCGGATGTCCGGAGGAGGACATTGACGAATGGAACCGGATTGTCCAGGTGCTGACACAGAACAACGGCTCAATCAACCGCAGTGCGTCAGAGCTTTTCATGCACAAGAACACGCTGCAGTACCGCCTGATGCGCATCAAAGAGCGCATCGGTCTGGACCCAAGAGCCACGCAGGACGCGCTGGTGCTTCAGATTGCGTTCCTGGCGCGCCAGAGCGTCAACAATGACCGCTTGCGTAGGCTGGAATTGGACTCGGAAAATTAAAAACGATTTTGGCGCAAAAATCCCTGCGGCAGATGTTGTTTGCCGCAGGGATTTTTTAACCTTCGATTGGAGTTTGCTTTCCAATATTGTCGCATGGATGCGCGCGCTGCAGCAGGTGGCTGCGCCAGCAGCAGGCGGCGACCAGAAGAAAGCAGAGGGCCGCTAAGGCATCATGCAGCGCCATAGCGGGCAGAAGAAACAGACTCAGAACTTGCCCAAGAAAAGCTGCGACTGCGATGACGATGGAGGCGATGGTGCACAGACTCAAAGAGGTCACGCACTGGTCGTAATCCATGCGCTCCAATTTCGGAGCTTTTTTCTGCAGATGAAGAACGCGGCCGAGCCCCAGAATCACAGGGAAGAAGAGCGCAAGATAGGGAAGCGACACATACAGCGCGCCAGAGCCGCGCAGGGATGCCGGGTCGAGCAGCGAGGCTGCGCATAACAGAAACAGGTTCAGACAGCCAAACAAAAGCAGCTTTCTCTTGTAAGCTGTCCATTGCGCGCCGGACACGCGGAACTGATAGTAAATGCCATGATAGACAAGCTGCTGCTTGCCATTCGCGTCCGGGACAATATCATAGTCTTTGAGATAGTTGGCGCGTTTTTGCAGGGTCATATCGTCATCTCCTTGCTGAGCGACGCATTTCGCAGATAAATCCAAAATAACACAAAAAATTTGATTTGTCCAGCGCTTTGTCTCTCAGTCGCGGAGCCTTTGAAAATTCGTTTCTCCGGACGGAAATGAACGAATCAGGCGATGCCTTTTTCGGTCTGCGTAACAATAGGATTTTCGTTCACACTTTGTTAAAATTGGTTCAAACGCAGCCCGGCTGCCAGAACGGACGAGGCGATGGCCCGCCGGGCACAGGAAATGATTTGACAGGAGGAAGTTTTCAGATGGCAGGGAACAACCAGAAACCGGTGCTTGGTATTCTGCTTGGCGACGCGACGGGAATCGGCCCGGAGCTGGTGGCCAAGCTGGCGGCGTCCGATTTTTATGCCGATTATTGCCGCCCGATCATCATCGGCGACGCGCGCATCTTCCAGGCGGGACTCGATACCTTTGGCGGAAAGGCCAAGTATTACACAATCGAATCGCCCGAGCAGGCCGATTGGAACCGCGGCTATCCGGTGCTCGACATGAAAAATCAGGATCCGGAGAAGGTCACCATGGGCAAGGCTTCTGCATACTGCGGCGCGGCCTGTGTGGAGATGATCCGTCTTGCGTGCCGACTCTGCAAGGAAGGAAAGATTGACGGCTTTGCCTTCGCGCCGTTCAATAAGGCGGCACTCAAAGAGGGTGGCTGCACGTTTGAAAGCGAGCACTACCTGATGGCAGATATTTTCGGCGTCACGGGCCCGTTTGGCGAGATCAATATGCTGGGCGATTTGATGACTGTCCGAACGACAAGCCATGTACCCATCAAGGCGGTCAGCGGCATGCTGACGCCGGAGCATATTTTAAGAGCCATCGAGCTTGGCTATCTCACAGCCAGAAGCGCGGGCATTGAAAAACCGAAGCTTGGCGTCGCGGCGCTCAACCCGCATTGCGGCGAAAACGGGCTTTGCGGCACCGAGGAAATTGACAGCATCACACCCGCCATCGAGATGGCACGGGCCAAGGGCTGGGACGCACAAGGGCCGTTCTCCGGTGATATTCTCTTCATCCGCGCGTTCAAGGGAGAATTTGACGCGGTCGTGACGATGTATCACGACCAGGGCCAGATTGCCCTGAAGCTCAAGGGATTTGACCAGGGCATCACCGTCGCCGGCGGACAGCCGTACCCGGTTGTCACCTGCGCGCACGGCACAGCCTATGGCAAGGCCGGCAAGGGGTTGGCCAGCACGAGCGCATTTGAAAACGCCGTGAAGATGGCCTCCAAGATGGCCGCGTCCAGAAAGGCAAACTGACCACCGCATATAACCCGACAGGGTTTTATGAATAAACTGAAAGGGAGATCAAACAATGAAGAAACTGATCGCTTTGACGCTTGCAGCGCTGATGCTCCTGTCTGTTCTTGCAGGCTGCAGCAGCAACGCCGGAACCGCTGGCAGTGAAACTGCCGCAACGACCGACAGCACAGGCGCAACCACCGGTGAGACCGCTTCGACCGAGAGCGGCTCCTCCACCGAAGCTTCGACCCCGAACGAATTCACCTTCGTCATGGGTACCGAGCCGACCACCATGGATGTGCACTTCTGCACAGACGCAGCTACCTCTCGTATTCTCCTGCAGGTACATGAGACCCTGTTCAAGTGGGACAAGGAGAGCAAGACCGTCATCCCTTGGCTGGTTGAAACCTCGACCGAGTCTGACGATGGCCTGAGCTGGACCTTCAAGCTCAAAGAGGGCATCAAGTTCCACGACGGCACAGACTTCAACGCCGAAGCTGTCAAGTATAACTTTGAGCGCCTTCTGAACCCCGACACCGGCTCTTCCAAGGCATCGGCCCTGTCCGGTGTGACCTCCATTGAGGCGCCCAGCGAGTACGAGGTTAAGATCAACCTCTCCGGCCGCAACCTGATCTTTGAGCAGACGCTGACCAACTACAGTACCGCCATCATGAGCCCCACGGCATGCGAGGAGTACGGTCTCGACGGCTACACCAACCACCCCGCCGGAACGGGTCCGATGGTTCTCGAATCCTGGGAGCCGGGCGTGCAGATGGTCTTCGTGAAGAACGAAAACTACTGGGGCGAAGAGCCTACGACCGATAAGCTGGTTGTCAAGGCCGTTGCGGAGGACTCCTCCCGCGTTATGATGGTCAAGACAGGTGACAGCGATATTTCCTGGGGCATTTCCCCGTCGCTGGTTTCGAACCTTCAGGGCGATGACAACGTCACCGTCAACACCGCAACCGGCTACCGTACCATTTACATCGCGATGAACCAGGACTATGAGCCGCTGTCCGATGCACGTGTGCGCGCGGCAATCTGCTACGCCATCAACAAGAAGGAAATTGTCGATAACATCCTTTGCGGTGTCGGCGGTACCTATCCCAGCGGCTTTGAGTCCAGCGCCATCGCCTGTGCGGCGACCGATCTTGACCCGCACGAGCAGGATCTGGAGAAGGCCAAGGAGCTTCTGGCTGAGGCTGGCTATCCCGATGGCTTTGACATCAAGCTCAACACGCCCGAAGGCCGCTACGCCATGGACCGTCAGATTGCCGAGGCTGTGCAGTACATGCTTGCCGAGGTCGGCATCAACGCTTCGATTGAGGTTCTGGAGTGGGGCACCTACCAGCAGAAGATGAAGAATCGCGACGGCACGCAGCTGTTCCTGCTCGGCAAGGGCAGTTCCACTGGCGACGTGGAATTCGACTTCCTCATGCACGCCAAGAGTGACGGCGGCCAGAACTACTACGCCATCAACAATGCGCGCGTCGATGAAATCCTCAATACGCTCTCCGATTGCGAAACCAAGGAAGAGCGCGCCGAAATGCTCTATGAAGCACAGCAGATTCTGAACGACGAGTACGATTACGGCACGCTCTATTATGAGAACCAGATCGTTGCGACCCGTTCCGATGTGCAGGGCCTGGTTATCTACAGCAATGAGACCGCTGATCTGGCCTGGCTGACCAGAGGATAACCGACAGTACGATACCGCTTTTTTGAATCGCAGCTGCCGCAGAATTTCTGCGGCAGCTGGATTCAAATCAACCGCAGAAACTTAGAAAGGCAGTTGATTGTATGCTCAAATACATCCTGAAACGTATCGTCAGTGTCATACCGGTTCTGATCGCCGTTTCCATTCTGGTATTTATGATGGTTCATATGATGCCGGGCGACGCGGCAGAGCTGATCGCCGGCGATATGGCCACCGAAGAGGACATTCAGCGTGTGCGCGAAAAGTATGGCTTTGACCAGCCACTGTATGTCCAATATTTCCGTTATGTGAAAAACCTCTTGCAGGGCGATCTCGGTACGTCGACCAAGACACACCGCCCGGTTGCCACAGACCTTGCAACCCGCTTCCCCAATACCCTGAAGCTGGCGCTGTTTGCAACGGCGCTTGCCTCCTTGTTCGGCATCGCATTCGGACTCATATCCGCGCACTTGCGATACTCGATCTGGGACAATATTTCGATGTTTATCGCGTTGATCGGCCTGTCCATTCCGCCATTTTACTTGGGCTTGATGTTGATGCTGGTCTTCTGCGTGAACCTTGGCTGGCTGCCAATCTCCTCGGATGTCTGGTACATCGCGATGATTCTGCCGGTCATTACCGTCGCGGCCAGAAGTATGGCCGTCATCGCGCGTATGACCCGGTCGAGCATGCTTGAGGTACTCAGCCAGGACTACATTCTGAACGCCCGCGCGCACGGCTTTTCTGAAAAGAAGGTCGTGTTCGGCTGCGCGCTGAAAAACGCGCTCAACTCCATCATCACGATCATGGGCATCCAGTTCGGCTCGCTGCTTGGCGGCGCCGTCGTGACGGAGAAAATTTTCGGCTGGGTTGGCATCGGCGACTATCTGGTCACGGCCATCAAATCGCGCGATTATCAGGTCGTGCAGTCGACAATTCTTGTCACCGCTGTGGCGTTTGTGCTTGTCAATCTGCTCATTGACATTCTCTACGCCTTTATCAACCCGCGCATCAAACTGAGCTGAAGGAGGGAAGAAGATGGAACAGTCCGTAAAACAGGAAGATCTGTACGAAAAATGTATCTATACAGAAGACTTTGTGGACGACGAGGTGGTCAAGCGCAATTCTTTCCGTCGGTTATGGTATAATTTCAAGAAGCGGAAGATTGCGGTTATCGGCCTTTGCATCGTGTTTGTCTTCATCCTGGTTGCGATTTTCGCAAACCAGCTGGCCCCCTTTGACCCGTATGAGCAGAATCTCGGAAATTCGCTTCTCTCGCCGTCTGCTGCTGCGAAGCTTGGACTCAAGAACTTGCTTGGCACCGACGAAAGCGGCCGCGATTTGCTCAGCCGCCTGATGTACGGCGCGCGCATTTCTATGTGGATCGGTCTTTTCACAGCGGCCATCGGCTTTTTGATTGGCGCGCCGCTCGGCGTTGTGGCGGGCTTTTTCGGCAAGAAGCTGGAGATGTTCATCATGCGCGCCATGGATGTGATGATGGCCTTCCCGCAGATTCTGCTGGCAATCCTGCTGACGAGTATCTTTGGCCAGGATCTGAAAAACGCGATCATTGCTGTCGGCATCTGTACAATTCCGAATTTCGCGCGCACCTCGCGCAGTGAAACGCTTTCCATTCGCAGCAGCGAGTATGTGGAAGCGGCCCGCGCGCTGGGCGCAAAAAACGGCCGGATTATTTTCTCGCACGTGATGATCAATGTCATCTCGCCCCTGATTGTCCTGACGACGTTGAACTTCGGCAACGCCATCATTACGACAGCCGGCATGGGCTTCCTTGGCGTCGGCGCGCAGCCGCCTACGCCGGAATGGGGCGCCATGCTCAGCAACGGCCGTCAGTTCCTTCTCATCGCGCCGCATATCTGCACGATCACCGGTGTTGTCATTATGATTCTGGTGCTGGGCCTGAATCTGTTCGGCGACGGTCTGCGCGACGTGCTTGACCCCAAACTCAAAGACTAAGCGGAGGTTTATCCATATGAGCGATCTGAACAAAGTGTTTGAATACATCGAGGCGCACAAGCAGGATTATCTCGATGAACTGTTTACCTTCCTGCGACAGAAAAGCATCAGTACGACGAACGAGGGTGTGACCGACTGCGCGAATCTGCTGGCCGGGATTATGACGAAGGCCGGCATTGAGCACGTACAGATTTTCCCGACAAAGCGCCATCCGGTCGTCTATGGCGACATTCTGGTGGACCCCGCGCTTCCCACGCAGCTGGTCTACGGCCACTATGATGTGCAGCCGGCAGATCCGATTGAAGAGTGGAACAGCGATCCGTTTGAGCCTGTGATCCGCGACGGCAAGATTTTCTGCCGCGGCTGCTCGGACGATAAGGCGCAGCTGTTTGCCTACATCAAGGGTGTTGAAGCGTACCGCAAGATCAACGGCCCGAAGCTCCCGATCAATATCAAATATCTCTTTGAAGGTGAAGAGGAAATCGGCAGCGAGAACTTAGAAGAGTTCATCTCCACACACAAAGAGCTTCTCAAGTGCGACGCGGCCATTTACTCCGACGGTCATATGCACGAGATGGGCTATCCCATTTTGCTGCTGGGCCACAAGGGTATGCTGACGCTGGAAATGACTGTTACCGCGGCCAACCGCGACACCCACTCCATGCGCGCGCCCGCGATTCCGAGCGCGATGTGGAAAATGGTCGAGATTCTGCACAGCATGAAAGACGAGACCGGACTTGTGAAAATCGAAGGCTATTACGATGATGTGCGCGAGCCAAATGCGCTCGAACGCGAGACGGCAAAGAAAATTCCCGTTGACGTCGAGGGCATCAAAAAGAGCTATGGCATTGACCACTTTGTCCAGAACCGTACGGGAGACAACTACTATTATAATATTGTCTTCGAACCGACCTGCAACATTGCAGGACTCTATGGCGGCTATATGGGCGAGGGCTCCAAGACCGTCCTTCCGCACAAGGTGACGGCGAAGATGGACCTTCGTCTGGTTCCGAACCAGGATCCACACGATATTCTGGAGAAGATCAAAAAGCATCTGGCAAAGCACGGCTGGACCGACGGTGTGGAAATCAAGACCTTCCATGAAAACTTCCCGGCCCGCACGCCGATTGACGATCCGTATGTCGCCTTGGCGGCCAAGGCGGTTGAGATGGGCTTCGGCGAGAAGCCGGTTCTGTTCCCGAGCGTCGGCGGCGGTGGCCCGCACTATATCTTTGATCGTCAGATGCACATTCCCGTCATTGAAATCCCCCTGGCCCGCGCGGATCAGAACAACCACGCGCCCAACGAGAGCATGGGCCTGCATGGCTTCTACTGCGGCACCAAGATGGCCGCGGCGTTGATTGACGTTCTGGCTGACGCAAAGCAGTAAACGTTAGAAGGGGATGAACGTGCGTCAGGAGGTAACAATGAGTGATAAAATAGAAACCGCTGCGAAAAATCAGCCGCTGCTGGAAATCAAGGACCTGAGCATCGAGTTCCGCACATTCGACGGCGTTGTCAAGGCGGTCAACCATATGACCTTTTCCGTCCCTCACGGCAAAACCATCGGCCTGGTCGGCGAGACCGGCGCCGGCAAAACGACGACGGCCTTGTCCATTCTGGGCCTCGTGCCGTCGCCGCCCGGCGTGATTACCTCGGGCGAGATTCTGTTTGATGGAAAAGACATCAATAAAATGCACAAGCGAGAGCTGCGGGAGCTGCGCGGGTCAAAGATCTCCATGATCTTCCAGAACCCGATGACCTCCCTGAACCCGGTCTATACGGTCGGCAAGCAGATCGCAGACGTCTTGCGGCAGCACGACAAGAAGCTTTCGCGTAAGGACGCCATGGAGCGTGCGGGCGATCTTCTGGAGATGGTTGGCATCCGCCGCGAGCGCATGAAAAACTATCCGCATGAATTTTCCGGCGGCATGAAGCAGCGTGTGTGCATCGCGATGGGCCTTGCCTGCAACCCGCAGCTTCTGATTGCCGACGAACCAACGACGGCGCTGGACGTGACCATTCAGGCGCAGATTCTCGATCTGATGAAAGGTCTGAAGGAAAAATACGGCACGTCGACCATTTTCATCACGCATGCGCTCGGCATCGTGGCAGAAATTGCGGATTATGTCGTCGTGACCTATGCCGGTAGCGTTGTGGAGCAAGGCTCGATCAAAGAGATCTTCACAAACGCGAAGCATCCGTACACCATCGGCCTTTTTAACTGCCTGCCGGACATTGAGTCGGAAGAGTCGCACCGTCTGGCTGTCATCCGCGGCGCGATGCCGGATCCGATGAATCTGCCGCAGGGCTGCAAGTTCTGTCAGCGCTGCGACGAGGCGATGAAAATCT
>CAKUCT010000012.1 GCA_934643765.1 uncultured Oscillospiraceae bacterium | reverse complement strand
GGGGTGTCTTTCGCGTTCAATCAACCACTTTTTCAAACTTTCGTGAAGTTTGAAAAAGTGCGCAGCGTGTCAAAAAGTTCCTTTTGACACGCTGGGCGCCCCGGAGAATCTCCGGGGCGCTTACTGTATGCACAGAAAATGCTGTGCGGTGTTTCAAGTTTGATAACTTCAGATGCGGCCGTCAAAATCGGTGCCGTATTCGGGCTTCAGGGGGAAGCGGACCGGAAGATGGTCGCGGTTGGAGCGGTAGATGGCGGTGAAGAGTTCCACGGTCTTTCTGCCGTCTTCGAGCGTGATGAGCGGGCGGCGCTTTTCGGCGACAGCCTGCAGGAAGTCGTTGATCTGCTCAAGATGATAGTGGTTCATGAAGTCGTCGAGCGCCTCAAAGGCGGCCTTGTCCTCTGCGATGTACTGGTCGAGCTTGTCCTGTTCACCGGGAACGGTCCACAGATCGAGCACAGGGGCCTCAGAGATCTTGCTCATGCCGGCAATGAACATGCTGCCGCCGTCGGTCTGCACGCCGACGGATGCGCCGTTGGAGCCGTGGATATGAACCTTACCGTAGAGGGCGGGATTCTGGGAGTTGCTGACGACGATCGAGCCGAGCGCGCCGCTCTTGAAGCGCATGACGGCAACCGCAGTGTCCTCCACCTCCAGCTCCGGGTGGTTCAGCGTGGCATCATAGCCGTAGAGCTCTTCGACATCGCCCATGTACCACAGGAAGAGGTCAATCTGGTGCGGGGCCTGATTGACCAGCACGCCGCCGCCTTCGCCCTTCCAGGTGCCGCGCCAGGGATCGGCGTGATAGTAGTCCATGTCGCGCCAGCCGTGCATGGCGACGGTGCCGAGAATGGGCTTGCCGATCTTGCCTTCGTCGATGGCGGCGCGGATGCGCTTGCTCGGCAGATAGAACCGGCGCTGGCAGACAGTGCCGCCAAGGACGCCCGCCTGATGGACGGCCTCAATCATGGCGTCACAGTCCTCCAGACTCGACGCGACCGGCTTTTCCACCAGAACGTTCATGCCGCAGCGGGCAGCTTCGATGGTAACGGCGCGGTGCTGCGGGTGGGGGGTGCAGATGGAGACGACCTCGCAGCCGTCGGCGGCCATCTCTTCAATCGAATGGTAGGCCTTTACGCCGTACTGGGCGGCGAAGGCAGAGGCTTTTTCAAAATTCCGGCTGTAGACGCCGACAAAATCACTGTAGGGGCTTGCTGCGTAGCAGGCGGCGTGGAAATGACCGACCTTGCCGCAGCCGATGACGCCGGTTTTGATTTTACGATCCATGATGTCCTCCTTGTGTGCGATCAGGCGTTGTAGGTGCTGGCGGATGTGTTGCCGCCGTGGCCGGTCCAGTTAGTGTGGAAGAACTGGCCGCGCGGGCTGTCCAGACGCTCATAGGTGTGCGCGCCAAAATAGTCGCGCTGGGCCTGCAGCAGGTTTGCCGGCAGGCGCTCGGTGGTGTAACCGTCAAAATAGCTCAGCGCCGAGGTCATAGCGGGCGCGGGCACGCCATACTGCATGGCGGCAGCGGCGACGGTTCTCCAGGCGGGCAGGAGCTTTTCCATCGTGGTCTTGAAGTACGGGTCGAGCAGCAGGTTCGAAAGCTCGGGATTGTTGTCGTAAGCTTCCTTGATCTTGCCGAGGAAGACCGAGCGGATGATGCAGCCGCCGCGCCACATGAGCGCGATGCCGCCGTAGTTGAGGTTCCAGCCATAGGTTTTGGCGGCGGTGCGCATGAGGGTGTAGCCCTGGGCGTAGGAGATGATCTTCGAGGCATAGAGCGCCTGGCGGATGGCTTCGATCATCGCGGCCTTGTCGCCGGTGAAAGCGGGAATCTGGCGCTGATAGGCCGCGGCGGCCTCGACGCGCTCAGACTTCATCGCAGACAGGCAGCGGGCAAAGACAGCCTCGCCGATCAGCGTCAGCGGCACGCCCTCGTCGAGCGCGGCGATGCCGGTCCATTTGCCGGTGCCCTTCTGGCCGGCGGAGTCGAGAATGTTCTCCACCAGCGGCGAGCCGTCGGCGTCCTTATGGGCCAGAATGTCGCGGGTGATTTCGATCAGATAAGAGTCAAGCTCTGTTTTGTTCCAGGCGGCAAAGACCTCGTGCATCTCGTCGTCCGAGAGCTTGAGAAGATCGCGCATCAACTGGTAAGCCTCGCAGATCAGCTGCATGTCGCCGTACTCGATGCCATTGTGGACCATCTTGACAAAATGGCCCGCGCCGTTTTCGCCCACCCAGTCGCAGCAGGGAGAGCCATCTTCGACCTTGGCGCAGATGGCCTGGAAGATGGGCTTGACCGCAGGCCAGGCCGCGGGGGAGCCGCCGGGCATCAGACTCGGGCCCTTGAGCGCACCCTCTTCACCGCCGGAGACGCCAGTGCCGATGAAGAGCTTGCCCTTGGACTCCACATAGGCTGTTCTGCGGATGGTATCGGGGAAGTGCGAGTTGCCGCCGTCGATCAGAATGTCGCCGTCGTCCAGCAGCGGGAGAAGCTGGTCAATCATGTCGTCCACGGCAGAGCCTGCCTTGACCATCATGAAGACCTTACGGGGCGTTTCAAGATTTGCAACCAGCTCCTGGAGCGTGTGGCAGCCGATGATATGCTTGCCGGCAGCCCGGCCGGCGGTAAACTTGTCGACCTTTTCCACGGTGCGGTTGTACACGGCGACCGTGAAACCCTTGGATTCCATGTTCATGACCAGGTTTTCACCCATAACGGCAAGCCCGATCAGGCCAATGTCAGCTTTTTTCATCTTTTTACCCTCGCTTTTCTTTGTAAGTTTCAAAGCCCGTGTCCGGCGGGCTCCGGCAGAATGGTTGGGGTTATTTGCAGGAAAACAGACGCAGTTGTAAATTCGTCTGACGTTATGATAGCATATTTTGTCTGCTTTGAAAATACGGAAAAACAGAAAAACGAGGCCGGATTTCCAGATTTGAAAATCCGACCTCGTCTTTTATCAGGTCTTTGCCGCGTTGCGGAGCGTCAGACGCCCTGCGGCGGCGGGAAGCGCGCTTAGTCGGAGATGCCGAGATATGCCTTGCGGACATCCGGATTCTTCAGAATTTCCTTGCTTTCGCCGGAGAGAACCACATGGCCGGTCTCCAGAACGTAGCCGCGGTCGGCAATGGTCAGAGCCTTGACCAAGTTCTGCTCGATGATGAGCATCGCGGTGCCGGACTTTTTCAGAGAATTCAGAATGTCGAACACTTCATCGACAACGATCGGCGCCAAGCCCAGCGACGGCTCGTCGAGGATGAGCAGCTGCGGCTCCATCATCATCGCGCGGCCGATGGCGAGCATCTGTTGCTGGCCGCCGGAGAGCGTGCCGGCCGGAAGCTTTCTGCGCTCTTTGAGGATGGGAAAGGTCTCAAAGACCTTTTCCTTGAGCTCATTGCGCTTGGGCTTCGTGCGCTTGGTGTAGCTGCCGAGGATCAGGTTGTCCTCAACAGAAAGGGACGTGAGAATGCCGCGGCCCTGCGGGATGTGGGAGATGCCCATTTCGGCGCGCTTGAACGACGGAACCTTGGTCAGATCCGTGTCGAACCAGCTGACAGAGCCGCTCGTGAGCTTGACGTCGCCGGAGATAATGCGCAGCAGCGTCGTCTTGCCGGCGCCGTTGGAACCGACCAGAGCAACAACCTCGCCCTCGCCGATTTCCAGGTTGACATCAAAGAGGACCTTCAAATCCCCGTAGCCAGTGCAGGCATTTGTGATTTTAAGCATTTGCGTAGTCCTCCCCAAGATAAGCTTTGATGACTTCCGGCTGGCGCATGACGACCTGCGGATCACCCTCGCTGAGGAAGTGGCCTTCGTTCATAACAACGACGCGGTGGCACAGGTTCACGACAGCGGACATAACGTGCTCGATGAACAGAATCGTGATGCCCGTGGCGTTGATGCGCTTGACGAGCTCGACGCTGTTGTCGATTTCAGACGGCGTCAGACCGGCAAGGCACTCGTCGAGCATGAGAAGCTTCGGGTTCGTAGCCAGGGCGCGGGTCATATCGAGCCACTTTCTCTTTTCGATGGGGAGCTTGCTGCAGAGCGTGTCTGCCAGGGAATCAAACTCCGTGAGCTTCAGAAGCTCATGGGTTTTTTCCATGGCTTCCTTCTTGCTCTTGCAGTATAGAAGGCAGACCGTGTAAACACTGTCAAACACGGTCATCCGGGAGAACGGCTTTGGAGACTGGAAGGTACGGGCCAGGCCGAGCTTCGCGCGCTCCGGCACATCCTGCTTCTTGAGCGAGGTCTGGCCGTTCTGGCTGTCGAAGAGGATCTCGCCGCTGTCCTGGATATAGACGCCGGTGATCAGGTTGATGGTTGTGGATTTGCCGCAGCCGTTCGGGCCGATCAGACCGAGAATTTCACCTTCGTAGATGTCAAAGCTCAGATCGTTGATGGCGTGGACGCCGCCGAAAGATTTATCCAGATGCTTGATTTCAAGAATTTTATTCATCGTTTGCGCCCTCCTTTGCGCCCTTCTTGCCGAATGTGCGCTTGATTTTACGGACAAGCGGCTCCCACAGGGAGATGACGCCAGCCGGACGGAACAGAACGATCAGGACGATCAGCAGGCCGAACATAGCGTAGCCTGCGCCGCCGCCGCCCACGCGGGAGAGGTAGTTGTTGGCAACTTCCTGCAGGGGGATGGCGAAGAACGCGCCGACCACGGGGCCCCAGATGGTGCCCATGCCGCCGAGGATGGCCATGATGCCGATACGGATGGACATATCATGGGAGGCGACAACGTTCGGGTCAATGTAGCCGACCTTAAAGGCGTAGACCGTACCGGTTGCGGAAAGCAGGCAGGCGGCGACCAGAAGGGCAATCATCTTGACCTTGCTGGAGCGGATGCCGAGGGATTCAGCTGCGGTCTGGTCATCACGGATGGCCTGGAGGTAGTAGCCCCACTTGGAGCGGACAAAGAGAACTTCCACGACAATGGCAATGACGAGCATGCCAAGGGCGATGTAGTAGTAGGGAAGGTCAGACTGGAACGACATTTTCCAGAGGCTTGCTTCCGTGCGGATCTTGAAGGCCAGGCCGAGCGTACCGCCGGTGAAGTCCTTGAAGATGATCAGAAGGTTTCTGAAGATCGTCGCGCAGGCGATGGTTGCGATGGAGAAGAACACGCCGTTGAGACGGAAGCAGGGAAGGCCAATGAAGAACGCCAGCGCGCATGCGACCAGCATGCCGCAGAAGACGCTGATGAACGGGGAAACCTCACCGAGCTTGAGATACATCAGCATGGATGTATAAGAGCCGCAGGCGAAGAAGGTTGCCGCGCACCAGCAGGTCTGCTGGCCATAGCCGCCGAGGATGTTCCAGGCGATGCCGAGGGAGGCAAAGTAGAACACTTCCATCAGCACGCGGGTGTAGTAAGTCTTGGTGAACAGGTTCGGAAGAACAATCAGAACTGCAAGGAAGATGAATGCAGCCAGGTTCTTTTTCAGGAAAGAAGTCGAGTTTTTCTTCATCATGCTTTCCGCTCTCCTTTGCCGAACAGACCGTAGGGTCTGAAGATTAGAACGATCATAAGAACAGAGTTGATAACGACGGGGGACAGCTCGGAGCTGATGTAGATACTCGTCAGAGATTCAACAATGCCGATGACAAGACCGCCGATCATTGCACCCTTGATATTGCCAAGGCCGCCGAGAACCATCGACGACATTGCAATGGTGGAGAACGTCGAGCCGATTTTCGGATAAGCCATGAACATCGGCGTAATGAGAAGACCGGAAATACCGGCGAACATAATGCCGAGAGAGAATGCGCAGATAAAACAGAACTTTGTATTGATACCGAGCGAGGCTGCAACCGTCTGGTTTTCAGCGGTCGCGCGCATGGCGCAGCCAATGTCGGTTTTATTCAGGAACCAGTTGATGAACAGAACGAAGACAAGTGCGAAGCCGAATGCGATCAGGCGGGAATCCTGCACATAGAGGTTCAGACCCTTCAGTGCCTCGACCGTGCCGTATTTCAGACCGTCGGAGACCTGGAGGCTGTAGTAGTTCGGCCCAAAGATCAGCTGCAGACCGTTGGAAAGCAGATAGGAAAGGCCAACAGTGAGCAGGATGTAGCTGGTGGTACCGCGTCCGATGACTTTGGAGATCGTTGCTTTGAAAACGATGGAGCCAATAAAGAACATAATGACTGCTACTGGGAGCAGGAGCCAGTACGGCAGTGAGCCAGCAGGAAGCAGCTGATAAAGAACATAAGAAATATACATACCGATTGCCAGAAATTCGCCCTGTGCGAAGTTGACAATCTTCATAACGCCCTGGATCATTGTCAAACCGACAGCAATCAGTGCATAAACGCCACCTATGAGGAGGCCGTTGATGATAGCCTGAGTCATATCTTTCCTCCCAGTATAATCGCCTTGGCGGGAGTTATAAAACTCCCGCCAAAGGCATGAATGCTAATGCGTGAAGCCTTACTTCAGAGGCTCAAGGGTCAGGGGGTCAATAACAGTGCTCGCAGCAGCGTCTTCGGGGTAGACACAGGTGGGCTTGCGGTTCTGCCACTGGAGCATGATGGGACGAGCGCCCATGTCAGCACCGGTCTCGTCGTAACCGACATCGCCGTAGAAGACGGAGAGCCACTTGCAGTTGTCCTTGTTGAAAGTGCGCAGCTGATCGCGGACAGCAACAGAATCGGCAACACCGGCCTGCTCCAGCGCCTGATAGATCATCATGTAGGACATGATGGTCGGGCCGCCCTGGCCAGGAACGAACTCGCCGTTGACTTCTTCATAGTGCTCGTTGATGATCTGCCACTCGTCGAACTCACGGGCGCCAACCATATCGTTGACGAAGCCGTCAGCGGAGATGATGCCGTTGACCATGTCGCCAAGGTCGTTGAGCAGGGAGGGCCAGGTGAAGGCGGAGCCGTCAGCAAAGATGATGGGCATGTAGTCCATAGCAGCGCAGGCGGTCATGATGAGCTTGGCGTCGTTTGCGTAGCAGCCCGGGAAGAGAATGTCGACGCCGGCATTCTTCATCTTGGTAACAAGCGCGGTAGCGTCGGTCAGTGCACCGGCTTCGTAGTTCTCGTCATAAACCAGGTTCAGACCATAGTTTTCAACAAGCGCGCGGTTGGAGTTGGCGGTATCGGAGCCCCATGCGGAGTTCTCATAGATGATGCCGAACTTCAGATCGCTCAGTTCGATGCCCTTGAGGTCTGCATAGTACTTCAAGAACTCGTACTTGGTGTCGCCGAAGGTGTTGGACTTCGGAGCCGGCTGGAAGATGAATTCACAGCCCTGCTCGGTGATGGTGACGTTGGTAGCAGAAGCGGTGACAGCGGGAACCTGATACTTCTGCAGGATGGGGAGCATGGTCAGTGCGATTGCGGACTGGGCGGAACCTGCGATGCCGACGATGCCGCCGTTGGACAGGGCCTGCTCCAGAGGAAGAGAAGCGGTGGAGGGGTCAGACGTGGAGTCGATCATGACAGTTTCGACCTTGGCGCCGCCAAGAGAGGAGATACCGCCGAGAACTTCATTGATGTACCATTCAGCAGTTTCAGCTGCGAGAGTAGCCTGACGGCCGGACTCGGAGTTGACGCCGCTGACGGCTGCGAAGACGCCGATCTTGACGGTGTCGACAGCATCCGAAGAGGAGCTCTCGGTTTCGTTGCTGGTCGAGGAATCCTCGGTCTTGGTTTCCTGCGTGGTCTGGGTCTGAGAAGCATCAGCGGCCGTGTCAGACGAAGAGCTGCACGCAACCAGGCAGAAAATCATTGCCAGGGCCAGGAGCATTGCGATAAGCTTTTTCATTAAGTGTTTCTTCCTTTCTTGTTTGTCTTTATTTTATCGGGGGACCGATAAATACGAAGTAAAAGGCGGGCCTTACGCCTCTTCCCACAGCTTGCGCGTCGTGTTGACGGCAGTGCGGATGCCGGCTTCGCCGGTGTAGCTGGCCTCTTCGATGCAGACCCATTTGTCGAAGCCACCTTCCTTGAGCACGTGGAAGCACTCTTTGAGCGGAACGACGCCGGTGCCGATGAGGACGGGGGCGAACTTGCCGAGCGCGGCCATGTCGGTGACGTGGATGGTCTCGACCTTCGGCAGAATCTGCTTGAGAATCGGAACGGGGTCTGCGCCGGCGGCGGTGATGTTGCCGATGTCGAAGTTGATGCCGACGCTGGTGTCCCAGATGCCGTCAACCACGCGCAGGAACAGCTCCGGCGGGAAGGTCATGTCGATGTAGTCCCAGGCGCCGGGCTTGCCGTGGTCTTCATAGACCAGCTTCACGCCCATGCGGTCTGCGTAGTCGGCGCAGCGGCGGATGTTTTCAACCGCCCAGCGGATGCCGTCGTCAATGGCGGTTTCGGGATGGGCCTGTCCGGCCAGAACGCGAAGATACTGGATGCCGAGCTCCTTGCAGAGCGCGATGTCGGCGATGAAGTAGTAGAGCTCGCGCTCGCGCTGGGCTTTGTCCGGATGGGTGAAATCCGGGTAGGTCGTGCACATGACGACGGGAAGCGGCTTGGAATCAAACAGCTTGCGCATGTTCTTGATGTAGGTTGCCGAGTGGCACTGGATGAAGTTCATGCTGATGTCGACGCCGTCAAGCCCGCAACTCTGTGCGAGATCGAACCAATCGCCGAGCGGCATTTTTTTGTCAATGATGTCAGAAAATAACGAAACCGGTAAGCAGCTGAGCTTCATGTAATTTGCCTCCCAAAAAGATGCGGTGCAGGCGGTCCTGCAGGCTAAAAGAATCAATGAATGTCCGAGGGGGAAGACGCAGGCAGAACGTCAATGCGAGATTGTCAACTCTTGATACTGTATTGCATATTTCTTATCCCTCATGTATGACATATTATAGCCTGCGATTTTTCGTTTTGCAAGCATAATTCACAAAGGGCAAAATCCAGATGCTTGATTTCGACCAAAAAATGGATTTGACAACAAGAATTTCCTGATTTTTATTCCGAAAAATGAAATCGAAACGAAAGGTGTTGGAAAATGTTCGAAATTGTGATTCCAATTTTCGAAATTAGCATAGAGTATTTGTAGGAATATACAATAAAATTCACTGCTTTTTGTCAATAGTTATGATTTTCCAACCTTGAAAACCTAACAAATTTTTTGGCGTAAAAACCGACTCATTTTTTCGAAAAAACGGGAAAAACGAAATTTGGTGTCAACACGGGCAATTTTTGTGTCAGAAATGGAATACCGGACAATGGGTTTCGGGGAAATGTCCTGTTTTGGTATCGCTAAAGATATTACTATTCTTATAATGTATATGGAACATAGGACGGCTGAGTTGCTAAAAAGATTACCATTTTTTGCGCCGGAGTCTTGCGCTGGTTCCAAAACGGTGATAGAATGTCTGCGAGATGCGGCAGTGTTGCAGACCGTATCATCAATTCAACGGAGGTTGTTTCGTTATGGCAATGATGAACGCATTGTTATTGAAGGAATGCAGCAAACTGGAATATACGCAGGTACCGGTACCGGAAATCGAAAAGGATGAGGTTCTGGTCAACATCAAGGCCGTTGCCGTCTGCGGCAGCGACGTGCATGGTTACGACGGAAGCTCCGGCCGCCGCCGTCCGCCGCTGGTGATGGGCCATGAAGCGTCCGGCGTCATCACGAAGATCGGCGAGAACGTCAAGGGCTACGCCATCGGCGACCGCGTGACGTTTGATTCCACGCTCTACTGCGGCGAGTGCGACTACTGCAAGCAGGGCCTGATCAACCTCTGTGACAACCGCAGAATTCTCGGCGTCAGCTGCGCGGATTACCGCTGCGAGGGCTGTATGGCGGAGTATTGCGCGGTTCCGGCGCGTGTTCTGTACCGTCTGCCGGACGATGTCCCGTTTGAAAAGGCCGCGATGGTCGAGCCGATGTCGATCGGTTTCCACGCCGTCAATATCACCCCGATCGCCGTCGGTGATACTGCGCTTGTCATCGGTGCCGGCACCATCGGCCAGATGATCATCAAGATTCTGAAGATGTCCGGTGCAACGCGCATCATTGTCTCCGATCTGGACGAAGCGAAGCTCGCCACAGCCAAGGAGTCCGGTGCGGACTACTGCTTCGGCAAGGGCTACAATATCGTTGACGAAGTCAAGCGCCTGACTGGCGGCAAGGGCGCGGACGTCGCCTTTGAGGCGGTCGGCATTGCCCCCACCATCAAAAACGCGATTGCCGCGACGAGAAAGAACGGCAATATCACCCTGGTTGGCAACGTGACGCCGGAAGTGCCCATCCCCCTGCAGGATGTCATCGGCCGTCAGCTGACGCTGCGCGGCTCTGCTGCCTCCTGCGGCGAGTATCCCAGATGCCTCGACGCGCTGGCCATCGGCGCGGCGAATATCGACAATATCATCAGCGCAGTGGTTCCGCTGAAGGACGGCGCGGAGTGGATTGAGCGCCTGCACAACATGGAGCCGGGCCTGATGAAGGTCGTCCTGATTCCGTAAGAGAAAGAACAAGAGGAGGAAATAAAGATGGGTATCGGTGAAAAGTATTTCCACACCATTTCACAGATCGGCTTTGTTTACCGTGACATTGGCCCGGTCGTCAAGGCTGTGCAGGAAAAGCTCGGCGCGGAGCCGACCTTCGGCACCACGCCGGAACTTGGCCGCGAGTACCGCGGTGAGCCGGGCAATTTCGCCTGCAAGATGGCATTTTTCCACTTTGCAAACCTGGAGCTGGAGTTCATCCAGCCGATGGCCGGCACGAAGAGCATCTGGCAGGATTTCTTGAATTCCGGCCGCGAGGGTCTGCACCACATCCGCTTCAGCATCGACTCTCAGAAGGAAACCGAAGAGGCCATGGCTGCCATCGGCATTCCGGTCTATCAGAAGGGCCTGTCCGTGAACATGCCGGGCCATACCTGGGCGTACTTTGATTCGGAGCCTGTTCTGCACTTCCAGATTGAGACGCTCAACGATCTGGAGAAGCTGCCGGAAGAGGGGGACATAAACGCATGAGATCGCTGCAGGCGAGCTCCGCGCACACAAAGGGAATCTTCTATATCACGCTCTCGGCGTTTTTGTACGCGGTGGTCGATGTGATCTCGCGCATGGCCGGCAGCGGGATTCCCGCCATGCAGAAGGTGTGCATCCGCAATTTTGTCGTCGCGCTGTTTTCTATTTTTCTGCTGTATCAGAACGGAAACAGATTCCGCTTCAAGAAGAAGAACACAGGCTGGTTCCTGCTGCGCGCGCTGTGCGGTCTGACGGTCTCGTTCGGCAATATTTATGCGGTCGATCACATGGCGCTGGCGGACGCGACGATCATCCATAAGCTCTCGCCGTTTTTTGTGCTGATTTTCTCATTCCTGCTGCTGGGGGAGAAAATTGATCTGGTGCAGTTTTTGTCCATTGTTGTTGGCTTCCTCGGCGCGCTGTTTGTCATCAAGCCGACCGGCGACATCGCGGCCAACATTCCTGCGCTCGCGGCGCTGGCCTCGGCGGTGGCGCTGGGCGTGGTGTATCCGATCGTGCGCAAGCTGCGCATGGACGGGGAGAACGGCTCGTTCATCGTGTTCTTCTTTGCCGCGGTGGCAACCATCGTGTCGCTGCCGTTCTGCATCACGGAATATGTGCCCATGACGGCGCGGCAGGTGGTCTGCCTGATTCTTACGGGCGTGTTCAACTGCCTGGCGCAGCTGGCGGCCTCGGCGGCCTTTGCCAACTGCCCAGGACGCGAGATCTCGGTGTACGACTATTCCCAGATTGTTTTTGCGGCGCTCTTTGGCCTGCTCTTGTTCCATCAGGTGCCGGACCGCTGGAGCGTGGTTGGTTATGTGTTGATTCTGGGAACGTCTGTTTACCTCTTCCTCTATAACAACAAAAAGGCCCGCAAAGACGCGAGCGTATGACAAATGTGGGCACAAACGACAGAAGCATCTGCGTGTGTGCCCATGTTTTTCGTCAACAGATATAGAAAAAACACGGCTGTTCTTATCAGCTTACGCTTGACAAAATACATAATATGTAATACAATGTGGGCATGATGAGAAACAAACCGACACAAATCAACATTTGTGCGTGCCGGTTTGCGTGTGCGGCCCCGCATGCACGCAGGCGGGCTGCGCAGAAGCATTTCAACGCCAGGGGCGATGGACGATTTCGCCTCTGAAAAATAATTGACAAGCAATGAAGGAGAGAATAAAATGTCTGAGAACAAGTATTTGCAGTGGTTTTCCAGCAAGACCCCATCGATTTACTGGCATGACTCCGCTGTGCGCGAAGAGCAGCTGGCTGCTTTCGCAAACGGCGCTGTCGGTATGACGACAAACCCCTTCCTGATCAATTCCACCCTGAACGGCGACCGCGCGTTCTGGGCAGACGGCCTTGCAAAGCTCGACCACAGCCTGACCGGCGATGAGAAGGTCTATGCGCTGATGAACCTCGTGACCGGCTACTATGCAGAGCAGGTCCGCCCGATTTTTGACCAGGGCGTTGCAGGCAAGGGCTATGTCTGCGCGCAGACCAACCCCAACAAGACCGGCGATGCAAAGTACATGGTAGAGCAGGCCAAGCGTCTGGCTTCTTGGGCTCCCAACATTGTTGTGAAGATTCCGGCAACGAACGCCGGTATCCAGGCATATGAAGAGTGCGCGGCCCTGGGTCTGAACGTTGCAGCGACCGTCAGCTTCACCGTTCCGCAGGTTCTGGCCGTCGGCGCAGCTGCGCAGCGCGGCAAAGAGCGGGCCAAGAAGAACGGCATCAAGCCGGGCCTGAGCATTGCAGTTCTGATGTGCGGCCGTCTGGATGATTATCTGCGCGACGTCGCCCATGACAACGGCGCAAAGGTCGAAGAGAGCGACATCGTTCAGGCCGGTATCGCCTGCCTGAAGAAAGCCTACGGCATCTTCAACGAGCGCGGCTACGACACCTATCTGATGCCCGCCGGCTGCCGCGGCGCAAACCAGATTCTTGAGCTTGCCGGCGCAAAGATGATCTTCTCCATCGCGCCGAAGATTGTCAAGCTGATCGACAGCAACAGCCCCTGCGAAGAGCGCATCAACGTTCCTGTTGCGCAGGACGTCATCGACCGCCTGATGACCATGCCCGAGTTCCGCAAGGCCTATCTGGAAGACGGCATGAAGCCCGAAGAGTTCATCACCTTCGGTTCGACCAACCGTACCACCGACCAGTTCATCAACGACGGCTGGAACCCGCTGGTTAACTTCAAGTTCTGAGCATCATTCCACGTGAATCATACATATAAATAAGAAAGGATTGTTACCATGAAAGTTGGATTTATCGGCCTCGGCATTATGGGCAGACCCATGTGCAAGAACCTGCTGAAGGCGGGCTACGAAGTTACTGCATTTGACCCGTTCGCAAAAGAAGCACTTGATGATGTTGTTTCCTGCGGCGCAAAGCGCGGCGAGAGCAACGCGGATGTCGCCTCCAAGAGCGATGTCGTCATCACCATGGTTCCGAACTCCCCGCATGTCCGCGCGGCTGTTCTGGGTGAAGCCGGTGTTGCCGAAGGCGCAAAGGAAGGCCTGGACGTCATCGACATGAGCTCCATCGCTCCGCTGGAGTCCAAGAAGATTGCTGAAGAGTGCCTGAAGCATGGCATTCATATGATGGACGCTCCGGTTTCCGGCGGCGAGCCCAAGGCCATTGACGGCACGCTGTCGATTATGTGCGGCGGCCCGAAGGCACTGTTCGACAAGTACTATGACCTTCTGAAGGTTATGGGCGGCTCTGTTGTCCACTGCGGCGACGTCAACGGCGCTGGCAACACCGTAAAGCTTGCAAACCAGATCATCGTTGCTGTCAACATCGCGGCCTGCGCAGAGGCTTATTCTCTGGCTACCATGGCCGGTGTCAACCCCGAGAAGGTTTTTGACGCCATCCGCGGCGGTCTGGCTGGCTCGACGGTTATGGACGCAAAGGTCCCGATGATGATGGACCGCAACTTCAAGCCCGGCTTCCGTATTGATCTGCACATCAAGGACCTCAACAACGCGCTCGATACCGGCCACGGCGTCGGCACCCCGCTGGTTCTGACCGCGCAGGTTCAGGAGATGCTCCAGTGGCTGCATAACAACGGCTGCGGCAGCGACGACCATAGCGCTATCCTCAAGTATTACGAGAAGATCACCGGCGTTGAGGTTCACAGATAATCCATCGCTTTTCTGAATTGTCGCGTAGTAAGCAAGGCCCGGACAGGTTTCCTGTCCGGGCCTTTTGTATCATATTTACGTTAATCGTTTGATGCTAACGTAAGCATACTTTCCATGAGCACCTCTGCACCGGCCGCGCAGTCCTCAGGTGAACTGTACTCGGCGCCGTTGTGGCTCAGACCATCTTTTGAGCGGATGAAAATCATGCCGGTGGGGCAGAAATCTGTCAATGCACAGGTATCGTGGCCGGCGCCACTCGGCATTTTATGGACCGGATATCCAAGCTTTTCGCAAGCGTCGCAGATGACCTTCTGAACCTGCTCGTCGCAGGGATGCGGAACAGTTTCTTTGACGAGTGTTTCAAAGCTGACAGTCACCTTGCGGCGATCGCAGATTTCCTTTGCCCTTGCATCCACACGGGCAAAGAGTTCGTCGCGCGCTGCAAGACTCAAGTTGCGCAGATCAAGGCTGAACTTTGCAACGCCGGGAACAACATTGACACCGCCTGGTTCTACGGTAATCCGACCAACCGTCGCGACACTGCCGGTATCCTTTGCAGCTTCCTCTTCAATCGCAAGAATCACTTCTGCGGCTGCGCAGAGCGCATCGTGGCGCAGTGCAATCGGCGTTGTGCCGGCATGCGCGGATTGACCGACAATAGTATACTCTCCACGGATCTGGCAGCAGATGCCGGTCACAACACCAACTGCAAGGCCTAGATTCTCCAACACAGCGCCTTGCTCAATATGAAGTTCCAGGTGTGCCTTGGCATAATCCTTAGGAAGTGCGGCGTCCTGAACGTGTTCCGGGTCAATGCCGCAGGTGAGCAATGCGTCACGGACAGTGATGCCATCGCGGTCAACATGATCAAGAATCCCGGCAGGCGGCTTGCCGGCCATATGTGCAGCGCCAGAGAATGGACCCATGAAGCGTGTACCTTCTTCATCCCGATAGGCGACAACTTCAAGCGGGTTTTTAGTCTGAATTCCGTTTTCGTTGAGCGTCTGCAATGCTTCGATACCAGCGAGTACACCAAGGCGTCCATCAAAAATGCCGCCGCCATACACAGTGTCCAGGTGGGAACCTGTCATTACAACGGGTGCGGAAGGATCGGTTCCCTCTTTTCGTCCAAAGAGGTTTCCGGCCGCATCAACTCGGACCTGCAGACCGGCCTCTTCCATGTAACGCCGGGTAAGGTTATGAACTTCGTTTTCTTCAGACGAAAGGGCCAGGCAGTGCAGACCATCTGCTTTACGTCCGATTTCGCCTAATTCAGTAAGATGGCGGAATAAACGTTCCTGATTTGCATTCATAGTATGAACCTCTTATATTAAACCTCGGAATAGTTGATTTCTTTTGTGCCGTTATAGACATCACGGTCGAACTCGCCTTCGGCGTTTGCAACAAGCATTGCAACGATGACGTCACCGTCAACATTCAAAAGCGTACGGAACATACCTGCGAACCAGTCAACACCGAGAATCAAAGCGATCGATTCAACAGGCAGGCCGAGAGAAGTTGCAAGGAAGGTCGCGCTGACAGCCATGCCGCCGGGGACGGTGATTGTGCCCATGCAGAGCATGCAGGCCAGAGCTACGCCAAGAAGAAGCTGCGGAAGAGAGAGTTCAATACCGGCAGTCTGGCTGAGGAACATGATAACCGCGACATTGCACAGCGCGGCGCCGTTGCTGTTCATCGAAGCTGCGAGCGGGCCAATGAAGTCAGAGACGCGGCGGCTGACACCAAATTTGGTGACGGAGTCTTCCATCTTTGTGGGAAGGCAGATTGCAGAGGAGGTCGTCGTGATTGCCATAATGGACATCTTGGCAAACTTTCCAGGCATCTTCAGCGGGTTTACGCCGCAGCGCAGCGCGCACAGGGGGATGTATACCAGCATCATAATCAGATCACCAAGCGCAAGCACGCCAAGGTATTTGATCATGGGAAGGATAACTGCGAAACCGATTGCACCGGCAACATTTGCCAGCAGGCAGAAGATACCGATCGGGGCGATCTTCATGACCATCTGAATGATGTTCAGAAGGACTGCATTTGTGCCATGGAGCCAATCGATCACAATACGGTTACCGGTGGTCTGCGTGTACTTGTTGCAGGCGAAGCCGAAGAAGAGCGAGAAAACAATGCAGGGAATCATCGATCCATTGGACATAGCATTCACAATGTTGCTGGTGAAGAAGCCTAGCAGGGTGTCCTGAATGCTGCTTGCTTCCGGAATTTCAGAAATCTGCGTGGGATCGACGACGGAGATTCCGACGCCGGGTTGGATAAGTTTGCAGAGTACAACGCCGAGGAAGCCTGCAAAGAACGTTGTAATAATGATCCACTTTAGCGTATTGAAGAACATTTTGCCGAAGCCTTTGCCTTCCATAGTTCCGACGGAACCGGAAATTGATGTCATAACCAGCAAAACAACAGACATCTGAATCAGGCGCATGAAAATATCACCGATGAATTTGAGATTGCCGGCCCATGGACCAACGATCGCACCAAAAACAACGCCGCCAATGGTGCCGATCAACATCTGAACGGTCATCGAAAGGCTCTTTTTCTTGCTTGTCATTACTTTATCCTCCCTTTATCGTTTGCTTATCAAGCCAAGTGTGATAACTTATTCTGCAAGCAGCTCGACCACCATGGGCTGAGCGCCGGAGAAATGAACCAGTGTGCCGTATTCTTCAAGCTTTTCGTTTCCTTCGATGATGGTCAGAACAAGGTTTCCCATCAGGTTGCCGTTTTGGCAGGCGATGCTGCAGGGCCCCCAGGCCATAAAGAACTCACCGCTCATCTGAATATTGGGCAGATTGCCGGGATAGACGATGATTTCACCTTTGGAGGGAATGCGGATCGGCTCTTCAAAGGGAACGCTATGTGCCTGATCTTCCAGAATGGCAAAACAGGCATTGCCGCTCCAGGAGACATGCACCATGTCAATTTTCCAGGGTAGTTTTGACAGAAGCCATTTGCAGGTTTCGGGACTTTTTTCTTCCTCCAGACGTGCGATAAACGTAAAGTCGCCGGATGTCAGTTTTACTTTCTTCATGCGTGGTACTCCTTTCAAATTTTGCTTGTTCAAAATCAAACGACCGACGTGGTCATTGAAGCCAGATCTGTGCGTGCGGCAGCCACCTCATCCATAAACTGACGGCCGCGATTGATGTCGATGGGATTTTTCATGTCGCCATTTTTGATCCAGGTTGCAACGCTTACGCCGTCAAAGTGCATAAGCAGTTCCCGAACGTTTGCACCGTTTGCTCCGCCGCCGAGAAAGACGGGAACATTTACGCGCGCACGGATTTCGTTCAGTATATCGATGCTCTGAGCGGTGGTTTTTCCGCTGATGAACAGCCCGTCGGCAAAGGCTTCGTGCACGGCTTCCCATGCGGCGTCACCCATAGCCTTTGCGCCGAGCGGTACGCCATGGCACTCATAAATATCTGCGTATACGGGAATGGTGCTGCCGATGCGTTTGCGCAGTTCACAGATTTCGCAGCATTGCGCCTGCAGAAGACCTGCGCTTGTGATCTCTGCACCCGTATAAAGATGTTCTACTCGGACAAAATCTGCGCCGATTGCGTCTGCGATGGAAAGCGCTGCGACACCATCCCAGTTAACAAGGATGCCTAATACGTGTTCGGGATAAGCTTGACGCAGCATGAGGCCGATTCTTGTCATGTAGGCAATCGCCTCCGGTCTGGAAAACTGTTTGATCGGCATATCGTTCATGTTTTGCAGCAAAAAGCCGTCGAAGCCGCAGGTGGCGGCGTCATGTGCTTCCTGCAGAAGCTGCGCTGCAATATCATCGATGGATGCTCCGGCATGCCGGTAGCTTCCGGGAAGCGGCGCCGGCTGCAGCATTGCAAGCGCCAGCGGGGCATCATGGTTCCATAGTTTCATTTCTTACCTCCAAACTGTCTGCATACTCCCTTGCGGCTGTGAAAAGTGCCGGGATGGGCAGGATCCCTTTTTCCGTTATGTAAGCGGTAATTTGTCCTGACGGAATTGGCAAAAGTTCAGGACAGGAGAAATCCACAAGTGTCTGGTCTGTATTTTTTTTCAGACA
>CAKUCT010000011.1 GCA_934643765.1 uncultured Oscillospiraceae bacterium | reverse complement strand
ATCTGGAACTTGACGAATATTCCAACATCGTCTCTCTCGGCAAAATTCATCACGCAGAGCATCTGCCGCTCGGCACTTATAATAAAATCGGCGTGGAAAGGAAAGCTCTCAACCGCTGGTGGACAAAGCGTTCCATTCCCGCAAGCCGGAAAGGTATCCGCGATGTGCTGGAGGAACTGGAGCTGTCTTCACCGCAGGAGCTGATCGAAAAGTGCTTTGGGCTGAGCCTGTCCGATCAATACTGGATTTCTCCGACCGATAAACCGCTTGATTGGCATCGGGTAAACTTCTTTGAAAACGCCTTCTCGGAGGACATTGGCAATATCCTGTTCGGCAAAGGTGCAAGCTCCGACAGCGCAAGCCTTGTCTCCCCCGACAACACGGCAAACGGCAATCTCAAAAAGAAATGGAAGATTATCGACGGCAAGCGGGTGCTCCTCAAGGATTCCAGTGCGCCCTATCGTCAAGAAGCCTACAACGAGGTGCTTGCGTCCGAGATTGCCAATCGGCTCGGTATTCCGCATGTGCCCTATACGCTGATCGCGGAACACGGTGAGATTTGCTCCGGGTGCGAGGATTTCATCACGCCCGAAACCGACCTTGTTGCGGCGGCACAGGTGATGAGTGCGTTCAAAAAGCGGAACGAGCAATCGGAATACGAATTTTATATTGAATGCTGCGAAAAGCTCGGTATTGCCGATACCCGTGAAAAGCTGGAACAGATGCTTGTGCTGGATTACCTGATTGTCAACGAAGACCGGCACCTGAACAACTTCGGACTGATCCGCAACGCGGTCACACTGGAATGGATCGGCGTTGCTCCCCTTTACGACAACGGCAACTCCATGTGGTTCAACCGTGTTGTAAGTGAGATGCAAGCAGATGATGACAGTAATATCAAAACCCCGCTGTGGAAGAAGAATCCCACAGAAAATCTGGAACTTGTGACCGACTTCTCATGGCTGGACCTGTCCGCTCTCGACGGCATTGAAGACTTTGCAAGAGAGCTGTATGAAAAGTCCGAGTATATGGAACCGATACGGGTTGATACACTGGCAAATGCACTCAGGACGCGCATTGAACTGCTGGACGATATTGTACAGACACAATCCGGCGGGCAGATCATGCTCTGATTAACCAAATAACTACGATAACCGCACTTCAGCAGAGGTGCGGTTTTTCTTTATGAAAGGAACTCTTATGGCAAAGAAAAAACAACTTCCCGAAGAAGTCGCGCACAGCGAAGCCTATGTAAAAGACTTCTTCGACATGGCGGTCCCCTCTGCCATCCGCTTCAATGTGGATCACTTCATCTGCGGGGACAGTTATCGCTCCGTATGGGCGATCCGCGAGTACCCGCCGCAGACAAGCGACCAGGCGCTCCTCGCCCGTTTCGGTGACAAAGAAGCAGTGACCGTTCACCTGTACACCCGATTGGTAGACGGTGTGGAGCAGCGAAAGATTCTGCAAAACGCAAGCCGCAAAAATAAGCTCCTTGCAAGCTCCAACGACCTTGAAGATTCGGTTATGGGAGAAGGCAACCTCGGTGATGTGGTGGAGCTGCTCGGAGAACTGCGAAAGAACCGTGAGCCTCTTCTGCATTGCGCTGTCTTCATCGAGCTGTCTGCCGGAAATCTGGATAAGCTCCGCGAACTGCAATCGGATGTCTCCATGGAGATGACGCGCGAAAAGATTTCAGTCGATCATCTGTCCATGCGGCAGAAGGAAGGCTTCATTGCCTGCATGCCGTGTGGCTATAACATCTTCGGCACACAGTATGAGCGCGTCCTTCCGGCATCGGCAGTCGCAAACCTGTTTCCGTTCAACTACTCCGGCAAGACCGACAAAAACGGCTTCTATCTCGGCAAGGATAAATTCGGTACCAACATCATAGCGGATTTTGATCAGCGTGCCGATGACAAGACCAACTCCAATGTTCTCATCCTCGGCAACTCCGGTCAGGGTAAGTCGTATCTGCTCAAGCTGATCCTTGTCAATCTGCGGATGTCGGGAAAATCGGTCATCAGCCTGGATGCCGAACAGGAATACAAAGACCTCTGTGACAACCTCGGCGGTTGCTATGTAGATCTTATGACCGGCGAATATATCATAAACCCGCTCGAACCCAAAGAATGGTCGGACAACGGAGGCGAAGCCGATGCGGACTCGCCCGAGGCATTCCGCAAAGCCACCCGACTCTCACAGCATATCTCCTATCTCAAGGATTTTTTCAGAGTCTATAAAGATTTCGATGACGCACAGATCGACGCGCTTGAAATTCTGCTCTCCCGCCTTTATGCCAAATTCGGCATCACAGACAATACCGACTACGATAAGCTGAAAGCCGATGACTATCCTGTGATGGCGGATCTGTACGCCATGGTGGAGAGCGAGTACCAGAGGTATGAGAAAGGATCGAAATCGCTGTTCACGGAAGACCTGCTCCGCGAGCTTTGCCTCGGACTGAACTCCATGTGTGTGGGTGCGGAAAGCAAGTTTTTCAATGGGCATACCAACATAAGCGACGACCGTTTCATCGTGTTCGGGGTCAAAGGACTCATGGAAGCCAATATGAAACTCAAGAATGCGATGCTGTTCAATATCCTCTCGTATATGAACCATAAGCTTCTCACGAAAGGCAATACGGCAGCTTCCATCGACGAGCTGTACCTTTTCCTTACGAACATGACGGCAATCGAATATATCCGCAACGCTTCCAAGCGCGTGCGAAAAAAAGATTCCTCGATTCTTCTGGCGTCTCAGAATATCGAGGACTTTTTATTGCCGGAAATCAAGGAGATGACAAAGCCCCTCTTCTCCATCCCGACGCATCAGTTCCTTTTCAACGGCGGCAATGTCAATCCCCGTGATTATATGGACGCTCTGCAGCTCGAGGAATCGGAATACGACCTCATCAAGTACCCAGAGCGCGGTACCTGCCTTTTCAAATGCGGAAACGAAAGATACCTTCTGCAAGTCATCGCTCCCGAATACAAAGCCAAATTGTTCGGCAATGCAGGAGGAAGATAATCGCATTTCCGATAACGGCAAAAACAAACAAAATCAAAGCAAATAAATTCTTGATTTCTTGCCGATAATGTGGTATAATATCTATGGATAATATCACACGGAGGTGGCGTGTATGAAATATGTATCGGTTGCTCAAATCGCAAAAAAATGGGGTGTATCCGAAAGAACGGTACGCAATTACTGCGCCGAGGGCAAGATTCCCGAAGCATTCCTGACGGGAAAGACTTGGAACATCCCGGAGGACGCGCAAAGACCGGATCGGATCAATAAAAAAAGTGATGAGCCGGAAACCCTGCTGGATGTTTTGCGGACGGAAAAAGCAAGCGGGACAAAAGGCGGTATCTATCATAAAGTGCAGATCGAACTGACCTACAATTCCAATCACATGGAAGGAAGTCGCCTGACGCACGATCAGACACGGTATATCTATGAAACCAATACCATCGGTGTTGAAGCCGGGACGGTTAATGTTGACGATATTGTGGAAACGGCCAATCACTTCCGGTGCATTGATCTGGTTATCGATTCTGCCGGTCAGATGCTGAGTGAGCCATTCATCAAAACACTGCATCGAACCCTGAAAAGCGGAACGAGTGATTCCCGCAAGGATTGGTTTGCTGTCGGAGATTATAAGAAAATCCCCAACGAGGTCGGCGGGCGTGATACGACAGCACCGGAAGAAGTGCCAACCGAACTGAAGCAGTTGCTTGCATCATATAACCGCAAGCCGGATAAGACGCTCGAAGACCTGATCGCCTTTCATGTAGCCTTCGAATCCATCCATCCGTTTCAGGACGGAAACGGTCGTGTCGGACGGCTGATACTTTTCAAAGAGTGCCTCAAAAATGGTATTGTTCCGTTCATCATTGACGAAGACCTGAAACTGTTCTATTATCGTGGCTTACACGAATGGAACACGGAACGGGGATATCTGATAGACACCTGCCTTTCAGCGCAGGACAAGTTCAAGAAGTATCTGGATTATTTCAGAATACCTTATCAAGGGTAATCGCATAGCAACAAACAAAAGAATGTTGGCACAACGGTCAATGTAAAAAAGCAAATAAAAACACTCAGGAGCAATCGAAAATCGGTTGCTCCTTTTTCTATGAAAAAATGAAAGAAGGTGATTGTCGCAGTTGGCGCAGTAGTGGCAAAGGTCGCAAAGAAGGTGCTTGCGATCCTTGCCGGAGATAAAAACGGACGGAAGTTCCTCGGTTATGTGATCGGTATTGTGCTGTTCATTGTCCTGCTCCCCGTGATTGCCGTGTACGGACTGTTCGGCTGGATGGCAGGTGGCGGTGCTGCAGAGGTTATCGACTACAATGTCGTTTATGAGTATATTCCCGCCGAGCAAAGAGCGGCAATGGAACAGTATGATTCCGAACTTGCTACCATTCAAACCGTGTTTGCCGAGAACGGTCTCGGTGCTGCGGATATCTCAAAAGCAAAAACCATTTTCATCTCATGCCTAACCGGAAAGGAAACCGAGGAAGACTTCTATCAGCGGTATGCGGATTGCTTCCTCTTGCAGAGCGAGGAGCAAAGCCTATGGGATCTGATCTCTTCTGCTTTCGGCGTTTCCTTCTCGGATGAGGAAAAACAACAATTCAATAATCTGTACGGAGGATAAACATGAATTTCAAAGCAAGATTTGAGCGCAAAGCAAGCGCGCCCCAAGTTACCGATGCCGACATTGTCGGAGTGGTGACACTCAACCAAGAACAGTTCGCTTGGTTCAGCGAACGGCTCCTGGACGATTATGATTTCATTGCTGACTATGCCAAAGAAACCTATGATGACGGTGAAAGAAAACACTGTCTTCTTGTCCTCGGTGAGGGTGAGGATGACGGAATCCTTGTCTGTTCCGAAGGTTCCTTCTATGCCAGATATTCCGCCTACCTGCCGAAGGCACGGCAAATTCTTCGTGACGAGGTTCACCGCGTTGCCGAACTTATGATCAAGGGCAGGTTCGGTGAAACCGAAAATGGTTCCTGGGTGATTGGGTTTGACGACATCAAAGAACATTTCGATTTGACCGTCTCTCCCACCAACGGCATTGGTGAAATGCTTCTCGGAGAGCTGGAAGTGCAGGAGGAAGTCGGTGCTGTCATTGCCACTGAGGACTGCTTCGAAATTTCGGAGTATCTGCAAAATGCGCCGGAGGATGCGTCTGCATCCGAAAAGCTTCTGACCGTTTTCTCTCTCATGGGTTGCAACCTCGAAGATGTGCATCTACTGGATGCCGACGAAGAACACGAGGCTGCCACCATCGTGGAGCTGAACCGTAACACACTGACCGATGAAGGTAAGCGGGACTGGTCGGATGTACTTGCCGCAAAGGTCGAGCGTATCTATGACGGTGCGTATGGGACACAGATCGAAGTATCGGGATGCCCGGCACACCGTCTTCGGGATTTCTCCTTCGCGCTTGCCGGGTACTGCAGTGAGGAACAGTGGTCAAAATGGTTCAATGAACCGTCTGAAAATACCGAAGCTCCGACGATGGGAGGACAGGCATAATGAAACAGGTATCCATTCAGATTCCGTTTGATGACGAAAAGCTCGAAGCTTTGAAAATCTTTCTCTCGCAGAAGGATCAGACGGCGGAAGCCGTCATCGGTGAGCTTGTCGACGGTCTGTACCGGAAGACCGTCCCGCTGAAGGTGCGGGAGTATATAGATAAGCGTTCCCCCGCCGACACGGGAAAGCCGAAGAATACAGCAAAGCCGAAGCCCGCCGTTTCAGGCGGTTGTGTGGCTTCAGGTGAGGATGCGGGAAAACACCCGACCGACATCTGATACGACGATTGTGGGCGGTTCTTGCGAGCGTGTGAGCCTCGTGCCGGGATCGCCCACTATTGTCGCCTTCAGTCTCTTTGGCACGCAGGTATTTACGGGAGTTCCGTTGGTCATATTGAGGGGTTCAGCAGGTATTTGCGAGGGTCGATTTTCAAGCGGGAGAAAGGCAGTGCGTCAAACGCCCTGCCGGATTCACAGCGGACGGCAGAGCCGACCGCATTTCCTCGCGTTTTGACCGCATTTGCTCACTTTTCCGCGCCTATCGGTAAAGGAACGGCAGTGTGTCAAAAGAGCGATTTGACCGCAAAACAGTGTGTCAGACAGTGAAATCCTTCTAATGCTTACGCCATAATACCCGTGTGTCAAAGACAGAAAACAAAGAAAGGAGCAACGACGATGGAAAACGACGAAAGTGTCGGCAACGGCAAAAAACGATTCTCAATCTACATTCCCGAAGCCACCATCGACATGGCAAAAAAGTGGTACGAAGCAGACAACTGCGGCAGCGTGTCCGAGTATGTCAGACGGGCGATTGAATTCTATTCCGGCTATGTGGCAAGCGAACATAACCCAAGCTACCTGCCGAGAATTGTCATCTCCACGCTGAAAAATATCATACGAGACAGTGAAAATCGCCAATGCGCTCAGCTGTACCGTGTGGCAGTGGAGCTTGCGGTGCTGATGAATGTCATCGCCGCATCGAACGGTTTCTCGGGTGAGGATGTCAGAAAACTGCGCGAAAGCTGTGAAGAACAGGTCAAGCGGATCAACGGAACCATCCGTCTTGACGATGCAGTCCGATGGCAAAACTCGTAACCAAGTTCCGTTATTACAAGCCAGGCGGTCGAAAAAAGATCGGTGGGTACGCAAAATATATTGCACTCCGTGATGGTGTGGAACGGTGCGACGATTCCAAAAAGTATGCGCCCGTGTCATATAATCAAAAGCAACTGATTGCAAAAATCCTGCGGGACTATCCCGACAGTGCGGAAATGCTGGAGTATGACGATTACAAACAGCACCCGACAGTCGGAAACGCTTCGGAATTCATCTCACGCGCCATTGAGGATAACGCACATTCCGCCATGCGTCAGAAGACCTATGCCGACTACATTGCCACCCGTCCCCGTGCGGAAAAAGTCGGCTCACACGGACTATTTTCCGATGAGGACGGCGAGATTGTTCTCTCGGAGGTTGCTGCGGATCTCAATACGCACGAAGGAAATGTGTGGACGATGATTGTCTCTCTGCGCCGCGAGGATGCGGAACGGCTCGGGTATAACAACGCCCGTGCATGGCAGCTGCTTCTTCGTTCTCACACGCAGGAGCTGGCTGACGCACTGCGGATTCCCATGGAGGACCTGAAATGGTACGGTGCTTTTCATAATGAATCGCACCACCCGCACATTCATGTCATCGCCTACACCGACGATCCGAAGGTCGGATATCTCTCCAAAAACGGTGTGGAACAGATGCGTTCTGCGCTCGGCAATCATATTTTTCGGGACGACCTGCAGCATGTTTTTCGTGAGCAGACAGAAAAAAGGAACGAGCTGAAAAAAGATTGGCACACGCTCCTTGAAAAAATACTCGCAGACATGGCAGAAAATCCGAACACGCATCCCGAAATTGAAGCCAGGCTCGCAGAGCTTTCTCTCCGTCTCTCACGCACAAAAGGCAAGAAGGTGTACGGTTATCTTAAACGGGATATAAAGGATCTGATTGATGAGGTTGTCGATCTGCTTGCCGAAGATGAGAATATATCAAAGCTCTATGACCTCTGGTACGAGAAAAAGTATGAAGCCCTGCGCACCTATACCTCCGAGGTGCCGCCGAAAATTCCGCTGTCGCAGAACAAAGAATTCAAATCCATCAAGAACGATATCATACGGGAAGCGATGCGGATGAGTCAGTCTGGAGAACAAAAGCAGGAGTCACGAACGGACAGCGACACGACTTCACATCATGGTTCAGAGAAAAAAACTGCACCGCATCATCAGACAAACTCTGTCCGCGCGACAGCAGTCACAGGGCTTCTCAAAAACCTCGCGAATACCTTTCGGGACAAAATTCTCGGGGACGACGCGAAAAAACTCCCGACCATTGACAAACGCCAACGCCGGGAGATTGAAGAAAAGAAAAATGCGGAGATAACTATGCAGTAATATTCAGTTACAGATACTCTATCGGCAGGACAACAAGATCATCCTTCAGATACAGCTTTTCATCATACAGGCACAGAATAACGCCAAGCCCGCGTTGCTTGTCGACATCCTTGTCCAGCACATTGAAGGCATCCGCCATGCTTTTTGTAGGCTTGGCGCTTTTTTTGATCTCAATCGGATAAAGAACTCCGTTCTCTTCAATGATGAAGTCGATCTCGTTCTCCGTTTCAATTGTCTCGCCATTCTGCCGGGTTTTCTTCTTGTCCTTTCCGCGATAATAGAAAACACTGAATTTATATTCCAGACCTTCATTGATAAATGATTTGATGATTTCGTTGACCACGAAAGTCTCGAACATATTTCCTGCCACTGCGCTGCTTTCCAGTGCCTCGTAATTGTTCCAGCGGGACAGGTAGCAGGCAAGCCCCGTGTCGCGGAAATAGATTTTCGGTGTCTTGATGGCTCTGGTCAGGTGACTCGAATAGTACGGTTCAAGGATATATACGATTCCCGTTTTTTCAAGAACAGAAACCCAGTTCTTGATCGTCGCCTGTGTGACACCGACTTCCTCCGAAATATTGGCGTAATTCAAAAGCTGTCCGGTTCTTGCGGCGACAGCTGTCAGGAATCTTGTGAAAGTAATTTCATCCCGAATTTCAATCTCATCCTTGATGTCTCTTTCAAGATAGGTGCGCACATAGGAGGAATAGAAGTCCACCCACTCTCTTTCGGTGACATACAGTTCGGGATATGAGCCGCGGTGGATGATCTGCCAGATGTTCTCGTAAGGCTTGAGTTCCTGTTCTCGCGCGGTAATATATTCATCGGTCGGAACGAAGTGACGATTGAAGCCGATGCCGTTGATCTCCCGCATGGATAAACCCTGAAGCTCAAGAATACTGACTCTGCCGGCAAGCGATTCCTTGGCTTTCGCCATCAGCTTCATCTGCTGCGATCCGGTCAGGTAATAGTTTTCGTATCTTTCGTCTTTGTCACATTCGATTTTGATATACGGGAAAAGGTCTTTCGCATATTGCACCTCATCGAGAATCGAGGGCTTGGGTATATTTTTCAAAAAGAGCTTTGGATCTTCTGTCGCGGATGTCAACAAAACCTGATCATCGAAAGTATAATACTTTACGCCGGGATAATTGTGCTTCAGCAAAGTGGATTTTCCGACCTGTCTCGGTCCGGTGAGCAGTAGACATCTGCTGTTCTTTGCCCGCCGCATCAAAACATCGGTTATGCTTCTTCTTATAAACATACGCACCTCCAAAATACGACTAATATATAGTACAACTATATTATAGTCGAAATCAAGAGTTTTGTCAAGTCATTTTACGCAATTAGCATCTGAAAAACCGTCCTTAGGGGTTTCATACAAATAAGTTTCAACACAAGAAAGGAGCTTTATGCCATACATTCATTTTTCAGAACAGGAAAAGGAGCTTGCAAAACAGGCAGACATCGTTCGGTTTCTGCAAGCTCACGGCGAGCAGGTAAAGCGCACGGGCAAGGAGTTTGCGTGGGACTCCCCCGCGGGAAAGGTCACGATCCGGGAGAATCAATGGTACAGTCAATACGAACAAATGGGTGGCGGAGCTGTAAAATTCCTTCGCAAGTTCTTCGGAATGACCTATCCCGAAGCGGTGCGCAGTCTGCTCGGCGAGAGTGCGGGACAGGAAATCCGTGCGGCAGTGAAAGAAAAACCGAAGCCCGAGCCGAAAAACTTCTCGCCGCCTCCCCCGCATTCGGATATGCGCAGGCTGTATGCGTATCTTCTGAACGAGCGCGGTATCGACCGCAATATCATTCATACCTTCACCCATGCAGGACTGATGTATGAGGATGCGGTCAATCACAATGTCTGTTTTGCCGGCAAGGATGATACCGGAACCGTCCGCCATCTACATAAACGCGCGACCAATCCGTTGTCGGATTTCAAAGGCAATATCACGGGAAGCGATGCAGACTATGCGTTTCATTACTCCGGCAAGAGCGACCGCCTCTATGTTTTTGAAGCACCGATAGATCTGCTTGCGTTTCTGACGCTCTATCCCGCAGGTTGGCAGGAGCATTCCTATGTCGCTTTATGTTCAACTGCCGACCGTGCCGCACTGCGGATGCTGAAAGATCATCCGCAACTGAAACAGGTTTATCTCTGCCTGGATCACGATTCCGCAGGGATTGAGGGTGCATACCGCATCGCAGACAGCATCCATTCACTCGGAGAGTATCAGGTGTACCGCCTCTTTCCCGAACATAAGGATTGGGACGAAGACCTGAAAGCCCGTATGGGTAAAGACGCAATTCCTGCAGGTGAACATCCGAAGCTCGCATACATTGCAGAGAAAACAGCCGAACTGAAAGGAATGTGCCTTGAAGACACCGACGAATATATCAAATACAAGCGGATGCCAGCCGATCTGTTTGACGATACCATGCGAAAGCTGGAACGGTTGAAAAAGCAGATTATCGCCTCGGACTTGACAGAAAAGAAAGAATCCTGTGCCGTAGAGATGGCAAAAACCGCTGTCGCCTTCTGCGTTTTACGAAGCCGACAGATCGGAACGCCGATCACGGTCGAAGCCCTTGCCGATCAGATGGCAAAGCTGTATAAGCCGCACCGTGACAAACAGAATATCTCATCACAGCTGGATTCCATCGGCTATGACCTGAAGGAAATCCGTGAGGATGCGGACAAAAGCGACACACAGACCAAAACCGAAATCGAATGGCAGATCAGAAGAATGCTCCTGCTCGGGCTGTCCTGTTTACAGCTCGGCGGGAGCATTTCACTTTCGTCCACGGTCGCAGAACCGACTGTCGGGCAAGCAATTTCATACTGAAAGGAGTTTCCCCCTTGGAAGGAATCACTCTACTGATTGTTGTATCCGCCGCCATCGGCGGCATTTTTATTCTCATCACCGCGCTGTCCTATCTGTACGGGCTGAAAGGAATCAAAGCCAAGACTGCGGGAAACGGTCAGCACGGGACCGCACGATGGGCAACCAACCGCGAAATCAAAATGACCTACCGTCACATTCCGTTTGCCCCGAAAGAATGGCGCAAAAATCCTGACAGCCGACCGAAGGAGCAAGGTATTGTGGTTGGCTGTCAATCCAAAAAGAAAACGACAACGGCACTTGTGGATACAGGTGATGTTCATTGTATGATGATCGGTGCCGCAGGTGTTGGTAAGACTGCATATTGGCTTTATCCTAATATCGAATACGCCTGTGCTTCCGGGATGTCGTTTCTCTCAACCGATACCAAAGGTGACATCATGCGCAACTACGGTTCTATTGCCTCCAGGTATTATGGCTATAACATTTCGGTCATTGACCTGCGCAATCCCATGCGCTCGCATGGCAACAACCTTTTGCACCTTGTCAACAAGTACATGGATCTGTATGCCGGGACGAATGAAGTGCAGTACAAAGCCAAGGCGGAAAAGTACGCAAAAATCATTGCCAAGACCATCATTCTCTCCGGTATGGAAGCGGGCAGCTTCGGTCAGAACAGCTACTTCTATGATGCCGCAGAAGGTTTGATCACCGCGTCCATTCTCCTCGTCTCGGAATTCTGCAAGCCGGAGGAACGACACATCGTGTCGGTGTTCAAAATTATTCAGGAGCTTCTCGCACCGGGCAGGAATCGGAACAAGAATCAGTTCCAACAGCTCATGGAGCTTCTCCCACCCGATCACAAGGCAAAATGGTTTGCCGGCGCGGCGCTCAATACAGCGGAACAGCCCATGGCAAGCGTTATGTCCACAGCACTCTCTCGTCTGAATGCGTTTCTGGATTCAGAGCTTGAAACCATCCTTTGCAACGATACCGAGATCGATGCCGAGCGATTTTGTAAAGAAAAGTCGGCAATTTTCATCATTATGCCGGAGGAAGACAGCAGTAAATACTTCATGGTATCGCTTCTGATCCAGCAGCTCTACCGTGAAATTCTTGCCGTTGCCGATGAACACGGCGGCAAACTTGAAAACCGCGTGGTCTTCTACTGCGACGAATTCGGCACCCTGCCTCGCATTGAATCCGCTGAAATGATGTTCTCGGCATCCCGCTCCCGTCGTGTTTCCATCGTGCCGATCATCCAGTCCTTCGCGCAATTACAGAAAAACTACGGCAAGGAAGGCGCAGAGATCATTATCGACAACACACAGCTGACGGTATTCGGCGGTTTTGCACCCAACAGTGAATCGGCACAGATTCTATCCAAAGCAATGGGAAGCAGAACGGCGCTCACCGGTTCGGTCACACAGAGCAAAAGCGAAGGATCGCGCTCTCTGCAGATGATTGAGCGCCCACTGATGACACCGGACGAGTTGAAAGCTCTGCCCAAAGGAACTTTTATCGTGACCAAGACCGGCTTCTATCCCATCAAGGTCAAGCTGAAGCTGTTCTTCAAATGGGGTATCCGATTTGAAAAAGAGCCGTTCACTGTCCCTATGCGTGACCGGGCAACCATCTGTTACGCGAGCCGTGAGGAACTGAGCGAAGCCATCTGCAACAAATATCATGTGGCGGATGATAAAAGCAACGGAAAAGACATCCCCGATGGCAGCTTCCGTGTAGAGGAAGCCATGGCGGAACGGCACTATTCAAGCAAAAAGGCGGCGGCAAGGCACAAAGGATTGCGGACCAATCTCGGTCAGGACGGTGGTGCTAAGTGAATTATTTTGATTCCATTTACAGCGACAACCTTCCGAGCCGTGCTGTGCATGTATATATGTACCTCGTAAACAGAGCAAATACGGACGGTCAATGCTGGCCGTCCGTAAGAAGAATTGCGAAGGATCTGAGTCTGTCCCCGTCCACAGTGAAGCGTGCTATTGATGACCTGACCTTGCACGGGTATATCAAAATCGAACAGCGCTTCCGCAAAAGCGGTGCCAACAGCTCGCTCATGTTCACCGTCCCCGATTTTTCAAAATACCGCACACCCAAGGGATAAGTGTTTGTATTCGGTGACCTATGGGTGGGTTCACCATGCACCCACAAGGTGAACTATACAGTATAACAAGAGAATATAGCAGAAAAAGAACAATCAAACAGACTCAAAAGATCTCTTACTGAGCATAGATACTTCACTTGTTTCGGGATCAATCTGAATGACAATCTTGTTCTGTTTCAAAGCGTAGTCGACAGTATACGCTGTCCCTCCGCTTTTCCCATTGAAGGCACAGACCACAACATCCGCGTTGTCAACCATGTATCGATTGCGGGTAAAAACACCCTCGGTTATATTGTTCCGAAGTAATTACCGCCTTATCTGCTGCGGTCAGAATATTATATCTGCGCTTCTGATCCGCTTTCTCCCATGAATCCGCTTGCCCCGGAAACGGAATGACGCACTCAAGGGTGATTTTTTTGTTTTCCTTCTGCCTTTGAAGAATCTTCTCGGCAATCCATGTATCGAAACCGCAGGCAACACCAGAAATGCAATGCGTCCACCCCAACGAAACCAATCTTGCACGAAAAATGTGATTATCATGGAAAAGATGAGTATTCACATGTATTTTACGTCTCGGTGTGGAGTGTTGATATTTCCTATTGCAATACTCTCGATTATACGATATAATATAAGCGTGAAATTAGTCGCAAAAACAGACAGCAACCCGCAAACAATGTGCAAAATTGTAATTGTTGCTGAGTTGTTCTCACTTGGGTGTGAGGAGCCTGTGTGAGACTATCAGGCATATGCATGGCGCACATAGATGTGGGGAGATGCTGCCCCAATATCTTTGTGCGCTGTTTTGTTGAACAGGTTTTCTTTTTTAGAGGAGTGTCTTATGGCGAAAAGACTTGATCAGCATACCCACATTTTTGTCGACCGTTCGTTGGATGATGATATTATGGCAGAATCCCTTGTAACAAAGGATGAACATTGCACGAACAAATAAGGAGAGGTAATATGGTACTTGAACTCAGAAACATTGATAAGTCTTTTGGCGAGAAGGAAGTGCTCAAGGGTGTTTCTTTTACGGCAGAGGGCGGCAAAGCCTTCGGGCTTCTGGGCAGAAACGGCGCGGGCAAAACGACGTCTATCCGTATTATTATGAACGTGTTTCCCGCAAACGGCGGAGAGGTGCTTCTGGACGGAAAGCCGATTGACTATAACAAAATCGGTCTTGGATATCTTCCCGAAGAAAGAGGACTTTATCCGAAGAAACCTGTTATTGACCAGCTTGCATATTTTGCGGAGCTGAAAGGGATGAGCGCCAAAGAAGCGGTCAGGGCGGTGGACTACTGGCTGGACAGGCTCGGTATGACCGAGTACCGCAACAAACGTCTTGACACCCTTTCAAAAGGAAACCAGCAGAAAATTCAGTTGATAACGGCTCTTGCGCACAATCCGCACATTGTCATTCTTGACGAGCCTTTTTCGGGGCTTGACCCCGTAAATGCCATGCTCCTGAAAGATGTTGTCAAGGAGCAGATTGCAAAGGGGAAAATCGTGTTGTTTTCAAGCCACCAGATGGCATACATAGAGGAATTTTGCGACAGTATCGCTATTCTCAGCGCGGGCAGAGTTGCAATCAGCGGAGATTTGATTGAAATAAAGAGAAATTACGTGCGCGATAAATTGGTGGTAAGCACAACAACCCCCGAACGGATCAAGTCCGATTTGGGCAAGGCTTGCACCGGGTGTGAGGACGGCACGTTGCTGATTCAGCTTGCAAGCCCCGATGAAAAGCAGTCCATGATGAAACGCCTTGTCGAAAACTATGATATCGACGAAGTGAAAGTGTTTGAGCCTTCCCTTAACGATATATTCGTAGAGTACGCAGGCGCGCAGGTGTAAGGAGGCAGAGCGATGAAACAGTTTGGGAAAATCCTTAAATTCGAGCTGAAAGGCTATCTTAAAAACAAAGTCTTTACAGGCGTTACGATCTTTCTTGTAGTCGCAATCGCTGTTGCCATGTTTATTCCGAATATTATATCGGCGCTCAAGTCCGGGACAACGCCGGCAAAGGATCTGCCCGTAATGCTTGTGTATGCCGAAGACGAAACTCTTTCGGAAACCGTAAAGGAATATTTTACGCAAGCCTTTACGGGGTATCACGTAAAGGTTGCGGACGGAACGCTTGACGATATAAAATCGCAGATTACAAGCGGCAGCGCCGAGTGCGCTTTTGTTTTGAACAGTCCGTCGTCTTACACGTATTACGTAAACAATCTCAGTATGACGGATTCTAATCAGGTAATTGCGAACACGGTATTGCAAGAGGTTTACAGAGTAAACGCGATGATGCAAAACGGACTGTCCTCCGAACAGGCGATGGATATTATGTCGGTGGTTATCGAAAGCGAAACGACGACACTCGGTGTTGACCAGATAAAGAATTATTTCTATACTTACATAATGATCCTTGCCCTATATATGGTTATTATGCTTTACGGGCAGCTGGTTGCGACCAACGTGGCAAGCGAAAAGAGTTCACGCGCGATGGAGGTTCTGATTACGAGCGCAAAGCCGACGAGTATGATGTTCGGAAAGGTTTTTGCGTCCTGTATCGCAGGCTTTTCGCAGCTTGTGCTTGTGTTCGGGTCGGCGTTGCTGTTTTATAATATCAACAAAGCGCAGCTGCAGAATCCGGTAATCGCTTCGATATTCGATATGCCCGTAAGCCTGTTTATTTATATGCTCGTGTTCTTTATTCTCGGCTTTTTGATTTACGCTTTCCTTTACGGCGCAATCGGCTCAACCGCGTCAAAGCTTGAAGATATAAGCACTATGGTGCTGCCTGTCACCTTCCTTTTCATTATTGCTTTTATGGTTGTTCTGTTCTCGATGATCGGCGGCAACGTAAACTCCGTGTTGATGAAGGTATTCTCGTATATTCCGTTCACTTCGCCTATGGCTATGTTTACGAGAATCTGTATGAGTACGGTTGCCTGGTATGAAATTTTCATTTCTGTTATCATCTTAATCGGCTCTACCGTCGGTATCGGCGTTCTGTCGGCTAAAATCTACCGTGTAGGCGTTCTTCTCTACGGCACGCCGCCGAGGTTTACAAAAATTATAAAAGAGATCTTAAAGAAATAAGGTGCGCGTATGAATAATAAAACAAAACAAGGCGGGCTTGGCATCGTATCCGTTCTGACGATTATCTTTATTGTGTTGAAGCTGTTGGGAGTTATTAAGTGGAGTTGGATATGGGTGCTTTCGCCCCTATGGATTTCCGCCGTGATTGTGGTCGTTGTATTTTCTGTTATCCTGATTGGCGGAAGGATTAAAAAGGGAAAATGGTAACGCCCCGATTCCAAAGCCGAACGCCGCATATTGACAATAAGTAGGAGGGGCAATGCAATACGAAAAAGAAATTGTCTTATACTGTTGCTGATCTGTGTCATGCTCGGAGTTACCGCCCTTTGTACTGCTCTCGTCGGTTGCGTCTTCCGTTGGGAATAAAGAATGCCCTGCAGAATTTCAGAGTTCTGCAGGGCATTTTGCTATCAAATGTTTTGGGAGTGATATAGTTTCAGGGAATCAATTTTTAATCCTTCTCTGTATATCCTCAACAATTTGATGTAGTGGATTGACAAGAATTATTCTTGCCGATTTGCCACAGCTTGCAAACAGATTGACAAAAGGATTGCTCCGGAAACCGTATAACTCGCTGTTGTCATACCAACGGCGCCGAACAGGAATAACGGAACTATTGAAAACAGCAAAGAAACGATACTACAAATAAATGCTGCTTTTCTGAATTTTGGGGCTTTGTCAAACTTAAACAAAACAATTACACCGAGCAAGATTATTACAACCGTCAAAATTCCTGTCAACATAGGAGTGATATTTGCATAGCCTACAGGAAGCAGGCTGAAATACGAACATATTTCGATGGTGCGTTCGGTGGGACTTGTCGCAAAAACCATGACCGCACCAATAGGTAATATTTCCAAAATTAACGCTATACCTTGTAATGCGATAGCGGTCAAATAATATGCTTTGTTTGTTGCTTTCATGGAATCTCCTCTCTTTCTTATGTAGGTGTAGAAGATTGCTATTGCTACAATGGCAAGACCCGATATCCAAGTATAACCTTTACTTGCCGAGAATAATGGTGAAATTATTAAAGCAATACCAATAATAAATAGAATTACGCTTATCGTACTTACAAGCATACGCTTTGAATAATTTAACGACTCCAAGATGATTTTGTCTGTCTGATCTTTCATATCTGCCTCCTCAATAATTCTGCCAGACAGCAATTCACTGACGGAAACACCTAAAATATCCCCAAGAGGTTTTAACAGCGAAGTATCAGGAAGCCCTTTTCCTGTTTCCCATCGAGAAATTGCTTTGTCTGTTACCATAAGTTTTTCGGCTAATTCCTTTTGTGTGTACCCCTTTTGTTTTCGGAGTTCAGCTATAAAACGGCCTGTTGCATTTGCATCCATGTTTTCTGCCTCCTGCTGGTTAAATTATATCTAACAGCCTGTGAGAATACAACCTATGAATCATAGAGTTGGCGTTCATTGCCTGTTTTCAGAGGATTAGTCAATGTAGAAATCATCCCCGCCGACATTGATGTGGTACTGATTTCCGAGAAACGCAAAGCCGGTGCCAAGTTCCAGGAGAAGTTTGGTGATGTCCTTGACCAGTGCATTTTCGATGTCGCGCTCCACCATATCCTCGCTGAAATGAACCGCTTGTAGAAGTGCTATACTGCATCGCAATCTTATACAAAGATAGTCAGCAAGATATCAGCTATTAAATGAGCAAATCCATGAGCAATCATCGCATAGAATATGCCAAATTTCCTATATAAGTATCCAAAAGCTAACCCTATTCCTCCGTTAAACAAGAAGCATCGCAATACGATTAACGGTGTTAGTGTTGTCATTGCCATCGTGCTTGGAAGATGCCCCGCAGCAAATAACAAAGCAACAATAACATTCGCAATGATATATACTTTTTTCGGAATATCTTTATTCTCCGTGAGCATTACTTTTGAAGCTATTAAAACAAGTAATGACATCAGAAACAATCTCATTATTATTTCTTCAGTTACGCCACCAGTCAATAAGCCTGCCAGTATTTTCGAAATGGCAGGAGCAGCTTCATATTGTTCGTATACCCAGCTGTTTAAGGATCCGAATATTAGTTTATCTCCGGGAAACAATATTAGCGCCGATGCAACTGTAATAACAGCTGTCATTACAATCGCCTGTTTGTCATATTTAAATTCTTTCCACAGATTGACTTTCTTGGAGATAATCAATCCTATAAATGCAAGTATTCCCCCAAACACAACGCCATACTGTAGCAATGTAGAAATTACCAGCAAGCTTTTAGATACATTTTGCTCTTGTAGTCTATTCAGCATATCGGGTGATAGCGTGTCGTATACATACAACCCTGTACAATATCCCCCAATTAAACTGGCAACTAAGACAAACAATAGAAATTTCCAGTTTTCCTTTAAAACATTTTTTATCATTGTGTGTTACCTCCTTATACAGCGTCAAACGAATCGTTAGATCTTATAAAGAATACGGCGTAAATCGCATGGGCAATCATCGAAGGAATGACTGTTCCTGTCAATCCAGCAACAAAACACCCTAAGTCTCTACGAATTTTGCCATGTATTTGAGGTTGCGCACAGAATACCCCTTGACATTCGGGAAAGAAATGCGGATATCGGCGGCAAGATTCTCTATGAATTTACTCCCCAATGTCTTGCGTTC
>CAKUCT010000010.1 GCA_934643765.1 uncultured Oscillospiraceae bacterium | reverse complement strand
GGGAAGGAATTTGCAAACTCCAGAAGCGCCTTGAATTCGTCCGAATCAAAGTGTGCCGCGCCGTTTTCCCAATCGACGAAGGCGTCAATGTTGCGGGAGATGCAGGTGGACAGAATGTCGGACTTTGTGCGGTAGACATCGAAGACGGTCGCACCGTCCTGGAGTTTTGTCATCGCGTCCTTGACCGCCGCGAGATTCCATGTGTCGTATTCGCCCACGACCTTGTCGAGCGCGATGGTCGTGTCGACGGCGAAGGTCTGCGGCAGCTGATAGAGCTTGCCGTCTGTGCTCTCAAGCGCCTTGAGGACCGGCTGGACGAAGCTCTCGCGGCTCATGTCGGAATCCGCATCGATCAGCTCATAGAGGTCCGTGAGGAAGCCCTTGGCCGCGTACTGCTCAACCGGCATGTTGTAGGTGTCGATGTCGATCATATCCGGAAGCTTGCCCGAGAGCATCTCGGTGTTGAGCTTCTGGATGCCCGCGGTGTAGTCATCGTCTGTATTATACTCGGAATAATCGCGCACGACAATACGGTGGGTGTTGCTCGAGCGGTTGAATTTCACGATGGCGTCGCGCATGTTCCAGTCGAGGTACATGCAGGCAAACGTCAGAACGGTCTTATTGACCACGCTCGCCGCGTCCACTCGCGTCAGGACGATGAGCTGCATGGTATTCTGGTCCATGCCGTCGTCATAGCTGTTTTCAAAGGCAATGACGCGGCCGTCAGGCAGGATGGAGTAGCTGCCGATGTTGTTGGAGTTGATGTCGCTTTCCATCCAGTCGACAACCTTTTCCTTCGTGCCGGTGTCAAACTTGTAGCCGTAGATGTTACCGTTATAATCATAGTAGATGTCATAGACATCGTCGCCGGGGAAGAAGGTATACGCGTCGTTCGGCAGCTGGATGACATCGCCCGTCAATTTGCCAGTCGCCGTGTCGATCTCCTGGAAGCAGCGGCCGGATGCGTCGGGATTGGCTTCGTCATATTTATAGTAGCTAACGCCGACCTGACCGGCCTTGATCTCGCAGATGTTGCCGCCATTTTCGCTCAGATCCACAACGGCCTTCTTGTTGCCGCTCTGGTCATAGATATAGGTCGTCTGCCAGTCGCCGACGAAGACGTTGCCGGCATTGTCCACAAGAAAGTTGGAGATGTAGAAGCTCTGCTCTTCTTCGGTGCGCGAGAGATCCACACGCGAAAGCTCGTTGCCGTCGGCGTCGAGGTGGACGATACCGGTCTTGTTGTCGCCCTCTTCATAGTAGTTGTACATGCTGTCGTCCGGTGCCAGATCCGCAGGCGGATTGTAGCGGTATGTATAGGTGCCGTAGACGGCCCAGATCGTGCCGTCGGAGGCGGCCTGCAAATTGCTCAGATCCGAGCTTCCCATCCAACCCTCGGGAACCTCCGGCAGCTGGAAGCCGGTCAGCTCCGTACACTCGCCGGTCTCCACGTCCATCTTGAACAGGCCCGAGCGGTAGTTGTCGTACTCGACCGTTGCGCCGGTCTCGTCGGTATAGCTCTGCTTGCCGTCCTTGATGGAACCGGTAAAGTAGAGGTTCGCGCCCGAGATTGCCGAAGTGTTCACATACTGGATATCCTCCGGCAGGGGAAGATAGGAGGCTTCATAGGCGTACTTGCTGGTGCTGGCCGCCTTTTCATCGTTCGTTTCGGTTTTGATATTAGTCTGGCCATTGGTGTTCGTCGTATCCGAATCGCTCTGGCCGTTTTTGCTGCAGCCGGCAAAGACACCGAGCAGCATAACGATTGCGAGCAGCGCCGCAATCATGCGATACTTTTTCATAATAGCTCCTTTCACGCGGGTAACTTTCCCCACAGGTTGTGTAAACATTTGATTTCAGCCCTACTATAGCAGGCTTCCTGAAAACTTGGAAGGCCGTCGGGCCATTTTTAAGAAAAATTTAAGAGGTTTCTTCTTCCGTTTCTTCCATTGTCTGCACCGGAAGGGTCAGCGTGACAGTAAAGACATCACCCGTCTGCTCGCGCGCGAAGGTGCCGCCCATCTGGCGCATGATCTTTTCACAGATGCGAAGGCCGATGCGGTTGCTCTCCACCTGGCCGGGATTCTTTAAAATATAATTGGACTCGCAGATGGTAAGCGTCCCATCCTGCTGCGTCACAAGCACCGTCACAGGACGTTCCGGGTCCGCGTATTTGCAGATATTATCGGCCAGATTGTCAAATACCCGCTTGAGATACGACACATCCACCCGGATTCTGCATGAAACCTGCTGCACTGCGCGCTTGAGCGTAAAGCCCTTCTGCTCCAGAAGGACCAGCCCCTCGCCCAGCATCTGGTCGAGCAGCGCCGACGCTTCAAACTCCTCCAGCTGGATGGGAAGCTCCTGCGCGCCGAAGACAAGTGAGTACCGGAACAGCTCGTCTGTCAGCTGCTTGAGTTGCAGGGCGCGGCTATAGGCCGCTTCAATATAGCCCGTCAGCTCCTCCGGCGAACGGTACTGCCCGCTCTGCGCCAGATCCAGATAGCCAAGAAGCGCCGTCAGGGGGTTTCGGATGTCATGGCTCATGGCGGAGATCAGATCCTGGTTCTGCTTGAGCGCCTGCTGCTGATCCGCCGTTTTTTTCAGGATAGATTTTCGCATCGACTCCACGCTTTCAGTCAGCCGCGCCAGCTCATCATCGCCTTTGGCCGCCAGCTGCAGCTGCAGGTTTCCGTCTCCGATCTGCCGCACCTCCTGCGAAATCTCCACAATCGCGCGCGTAATGCGCCGGTTATAGAGCAGCATAAAAATTGCAAACACCACGCAGGCCAGCGCAATCGCACCGATCTGCAGGCCGTCATAGAGCTTCGTCTCAGAAAAATCATAGACCACGGCCTGAAACACGCCGTCTCTGAGATAGATGGGATATGTTTTGACATCGTACAGATCGTCGAGATCTTTCATGTTTTCGTTCTCGCCGTCGTCAATGCCCCACCAGCCAGCCTCCAGCGCAAGGCGCCGGTCCTTATAAAGAAGGATATACACATCGTCCTGCGAAATGGCCCAGCGGGAGATGGCCTCGGTGTCCCGGGAGGACAGGTCGAAGCTGCGGGCATAGGTCTGGAACGAAGAGACCGTCTCCAGATTTCTCTCGTTCTGCGCCGCCTCGCTCATATAGACCCGCTCTATGAGCGTCTGACCGATGGCGTCCGTCAGAAGGTACACGCCGATGGCCGCCAGCAGCGCCGCCAGCATCATGGCCACGAGCTTGCTGTGGAGCGTATGAAGATGCGTCTTTTTCTGCTTAGTCAATCTGATACCCCTTTCCCCAGATTGTCCGGATCAAGCGGGGATTGGCCGGGTCTTCCTCCAGCTTCTTTCTCAGATTCACAATATGTACCATCACGGTGTTGTTGGACGCAGGCATATACTTTTCGTGCCACACGCCCTCATAGATTTGCGCCACCGACACCACGCTTCCGCGGTGCGCGGCCAGGAACTGCAGGATGGAAAACTCTGTTTCCGTCAGCTCCAGCACCTCGCCGCCGCGCAGAATGCGCCGGTTTTCTTCGTCCAGCACAACATCGCTGCGCAGCTGCTTGCCGGACACCTTGCCCTTGTATACCCGGTAGCGCCGCAGAAGGGAGTCTACCTTCATCAGAAGCTCCCCATGGGAAAACGGCTTTGCCAGATAATCGTCTCCGCCGGACTGGTATGCTTCCAACTTGTCGCGCTCCTGCGTTCGGGCCGTCAGAAACAGAATCGGCGCGCTGCTTGTCTTGCGGATTTCGCGGCTGGCCTCAATGCCGGACAGCTCCGGCATCATAATATCCAGAATCACCAGATCCAGCTCCGGGTTCTGCCGCGCCGCCTCCACGGCGGCCTTTCCATTCGGCGCCTCGCTTACCCGGTACCCCTGGCTCTCCAGCAGAATCCGGATGATGCGGCGAATGTCCGGCTCATCGTCCACGACGAGAACATGAATCGCTTCTTCCATAGAAATCCCCCAAATTTCTTTGACTTTTCCACATTGTATCACAGTTCCAAGGCTTTTTCTCTGTTTTTAAGAATTTTTAAGACCTTCCTCAGAAATCTTGTGCACACCGGCCCGGTTCTGTTATAATACCATTATATTATCGTGCAGGAGGCCCGGATGGAAATTTTATACGAAGACAGCCGCATTCTCGTCTGCATCAAGCCGGCCGGCGTCATTTCCGCCGACGACGGCCCGGGCTGCATGCCCGACTTGGTGCGGCAATATCTGAATGACAAAACCGCCTGCGTGCGCACGGTGCACCGGCTGGACGCCGCCGTGTCCGGCGTGATGGTCTTTGCCCGCTCGCAGATGGCCGCGTCCATTTTATCGGAGCAGATCCGCGAGCATGTGTTTGAAAAGGAATATCTGGCTGTAGTCCATGGGCGCTTTGAAGACCGAGAAGGAAAAATGGAAGACCTTCTGTGGTACAACCGCTCGCTTCGCAAGGCCCGCGTCATGGATGCGCCGGGAAAGGACGTGCGCCGGGCGCGGCTTTCGTATGCGGTACTCGGCTATGCGGCGCAGCAGGACGCTTCGCTTGTGAAAATCCGCCTGCACACCGGACGGACCCATCAGATCCGCATCCAGTTTTCCTCCCGGAACCACGCGCTGCTCGGCGACCGCAAGTATGGCGAAGCGCCTGATACGGACAGCCCGATTGCCCTTTGGTCGTGGCGCATTTCCTTCCGCCACCCGCAGACGGATGAGCCCGTCTCGTTCTGCGCGCTGCCGCCGCGGCGCGTGCCCTGGGATTTGTTTGATGTTTCCGCGGCGCTGTAAAAAATCGCTGGTTTTCCCAATAAAATTCGTTGCATTTTCCTGCCCGCGGCGCTATAATACCGCTTGCGCCCGCTTTGCGGGCGCACCAGCGCGTCAAAAAGATTTTTTGACACGCTGGTGCAGTTTTTCAAACTTTTTTAAAGTTTGAAAAACTGGTTGATTGAACGCGAAAGACACCCCTGATGGGTTTCTTTCACACGATCTTCCTTTCCGTAATCGTTCGGCTGTAAGATTTTTCGACAGTCTGTTGCGCCCGCTTTGCGGGCGCCGTATTTCATGTATGTATATACTATATAATAAGGAGGGTGAAGCATGGCTGCTTCTATCCAGCAGGTTGATATGACGCAGGGCGCCGTTCTGCCGAAGGTCATCCGTTTTTCCCTGCCGCTGGCCGCGACGGGCGTGCTGCAGCTGCTGTTCAACGCGGCGGACGTGGTGGTCGTCGGTAAATTTGCCGGCGCGACAGCGCTGGCCGCGGTCGGCGCGACGACGGCGCTGATCAATCTGCTCGTCAACGTCTTTATGGGCGTATCGGTCGGCGTCAACATTCTCGTGGCGCGCTATCTTGGCTGCCGGGAAGATGAACATGTCCGCAGATGCGTGCACTGCTCGCTCTCTTTGAGCCTGCTGCTGGGCCTGATTGTAATGGTTGTGGGACTGTTTCTGTCCACACCGCTGCTCCGGCTGATGCAGACGCCGGACGACGTTCTGCCGCTGTCAAGTTTGTACCTGCGCATCTATTTCCTCGGCATGCCGGGCTCGATCATGTATAACTTTGCCGCCGCCGTGCTCCGCGCGTTCGGCGACACGAAAAAGCCGATGATTTTCCTGACCGTCTCGGGTGTCATCAACGCGCTTTTGAACCTGTTCTTCGTGATTGTCTGCCATATGAGCGTGGACGGCGTCGCCACCGCGACGGTCATCTCGCAGTATGTCTCTCTGGTGCTGGTCGTCCGCTGCCTGTGCAGAAGCGAGGGCATGAGCCATCTGTCGCTGCGGGAAATCCGCTTTGACAAAGAAGAGTCGCTGCGCATGATTCAGATCGGCCTGCCCGCAGGTCTTCAGAGCATGCTCTTCAACATCTCCAACGTCATGGTGCAGAGCGCCGTCAACTCCTTCGGCTCCAATGTCATCGCGGCCAGCACCGCCGCTTCCAACCTGGAGGGCTTTATCTACACGGCCATGAACGCCGTGTTCCACGCCGCGATCACCTTCACCAGCCAGAATCTCGGCGCGGGCCGGCTCGACCGGATCAAAAATGTGCTCGGCGCGTGCCTGACGACGGTTCTGATGATCGGTCTTCCGATGTGCGCGGTCTGCTATTTCTTTGGCCCGTCGCTGCTCAGCATCTATGTCTCCAGCACAGACCCGTCCTACGCGGACGTCATTCATTACGGGCTTGGCCGTCTGTCCACCATCGCGTATTATTACTTCCTGTGCGGCATCATGGAGGTGCTGTGCGGTATGGTACGCGGGCTTGGCCGGACCTGGATTCCGCTGTTCGTGACCGCGGGCGGCGCGTGCCTGAGCCGTATCATCTGGATTTATACCATTTTCCAGCTCTTCCGCACGCCCGAGGTTCTGTATCTGTCGTACCCGATGAGCTGGATTCTGACGCTCAGCCTGCACGCGATCTGCTTCGCCGTCATCTACCGGCAGTATCAGAAAAAAATGGCCGCGGAACAGGCGGCCGCCACAACCTGAAAGGAAGGATTCTCATGCGTGTTATCGATATGGCCGACATCATCCGCGCCATGCAGAACGAAACGCAGTTTGTTCTGCGCTGCGAAGAGGTGTTCCATGATAAAATCAGCTCCGCGGCCGCGGCCGTCCTGTCCGCGCAGCCAAAAAAGCCCTTCGTCTGTCTGACGGGCCCCTCCGGCTCCGGCAAAACGACCACTGCCATGCGCCTGAAAGCATATCTTGAAAACCTGGGCGTGAAGGTCTGCCTTCTGAGCATGGACAATTTCTTTCTCCCGCTTGACCAGCGCCCGCCCGAGGCGACCGACTGGGAGTCTCCCTACTGCGTCAACCGGGACCTGCTGCTTGACAGCATCGACCGGCTCAGCAGCGGCGAGACGGTGCAGATTCCCTGGTATGACTTCAAAAACAGCAAAACCGGCGGCTACACGCCGATGGACGGAAGCCAGGAGGCGATCATCATCGCCGAGGGCATTCACATGCTCAATCCTCTTCTTTTTGACCCCATCCGCTCGCGTGCCACAGGCATCTATGTTGCACCGCGCACGAGAATCATTACACCGGACGACCGCATTGTAAAGCCCGAGCAGGTCCGCGTAGCCCGGCGCATGATCCGCGACTATCTGGGCCGCGGCCGGACGCTGCGCGAGACCATTGAACGCGCGCAGTCCGTCGACCAGGGCGAAGTGCGCTATATTGCCCCCAACAAGCCGAACGCGACGATTCACATCGATACGTTCCATGACTATGAGCCGTGCATACTGACAAAATATCTGCTGGAAATTCCGAAATTCTCCGAAGAGCTGACCCCGGAATTTATGGGCGAGCCTGGCCTGGATATCCTGATGGACGTTGTCCGGGAGCTGCCGCCGCTGAAAACGGAGTATGTTCCGAAGGACTCCATTATGCGTGAATTTGTCGGCGGGAGCATTTTTAATTATTGATGGTTCCCATTGTACTGCCGGAAGCGAACGCTTCCGGCAGTATTTTTTAGGCAGCATCGCACAATTATGTCTGCACGCTTCGCAGGATCTTTTGCCCCAATTCTGCGATTTGAAAAACTTGAAATACACAAAGTATGTCTGCGTTTTTCAAATCTTGCCTTGAGGCAAAATCTCTCTGTGAATCTGCTTGACAAATTGTACGGTGCTTCCTTAAATTTCCGGAACAAAAATGTAAGATTTTCAGTTGACATTCCGCATTTTTCCCGGTATAATAGTCCAGCTTGTGTAACAAGCAATCCTTGCCGCAGGCGGGACCTGCGGCCAAATGTCCAAAAGGAGGTGCAACATCATGGCAAAGCTTTCCGCAAAGTATGAGATCCTCTATATCATCGACCCCGCTCAGGGTGAAGAGGGTATCGCGGCTCTCGTGGAAAAATTCAAGGGTATCGTGGAGAATCACGGTACGCTCACCAGTGTTGACGAGTGGGGCAAGCGTCACCTTGCTTATCCCATCAACGACCTGACCGAAGGCTACTACGTCTACATGACCTGTGACGTCACGCCCGACATGCCCGCAGAGCTCGATCGTGTCTTCAAGATCACCGACGGCATCCTGCGCTCGATCATCGTGGCAGTGGAAGAGTAAGGAGGCTATTTCATGCTGAACCATATCGTTCTCATGGGTCGTCTTACCCGTGACCCCGAGCTGCGCCGGACCGGCAGCGGCGTCGCGGTCGCGTCCTTCACGCTCGCCGTGGACCGCGATTTTGCGGCACAGGGCGCGGAGAAGGAAACGGATTTCGTTGATATCGTCGCATGGCGCAACACCGCTGAGTTCGTCAGCCGTTACTTCACCAAGGGCCGCATGGCTGTGGTGACGGGACGTCTGCAGATCCGCAACTGGACTGACAAGGAAGGCAACAAGCGCCGCTCGGCAGAAGTCGTGGCGGACAATGTCTACTTTGGCGACAGCAAGCGCGACGGCGCAGCGGCAGGCGGCTTCGACCAGACGCCGGTTTACTCCCAGGCTCCCGCCTATCAGGCGCCGGCCAGCCAGGCTCCGGCTGCATCGGGCTTCTCCATGCTGGAAGACGACGATTCCGAGCTCCCGTTCTGATCGGGAATACCCCAACTGAATGTTTCCACAAGACAAGATAGGAGGATAAATTATGGCAATGGCTAATGATCGTGTCCATCCTCGCAAGCGCAAGAAGGTTTGCTCGTTCTGCGTCGACAAGGTTGCCCACATCGATTTCAAAGACACTGCGAAACTCCGCCGTTACCTGTCCGAGCGCGGCAAGATTCTGCCCCGCCGCACGACTGGTACCTGCGCTGCTCATCAGCGTCAGCTGACGGTCGCCATCAAGCGTGCCCGTCACATCGCCCTGCTGCCGTACGTGGCAGAATAAGACATGCAAAAAGTCCGTCCGGTTTCGGACGGGCTTTTTTTATCTTCGGCAAAACCGGGGGTTTTGCCGAGAGGGATTGCAGCCCGACGGCGCGCATAATTTTTGGCCCATTGGGCCAAAAATTCCACACTTGCGGGCTGTTTTGTATTTTTCCGGTCGGCAGAGCCGCCGGATAAGATGATTTACATTCTGTTTGCCGCCTGCGGGCGGCAAACTCTGCGAGGCTTTTGGGGGTACGTATGTTTTCGATCACGCTGATTTGTATGGGGAAGCTCAAGGAAAAATTCTATATTCAGGCGGCGGAGGAATACAAAAAGCGCCTGGGGGCTTTCTGCTCGTTTCAGCTGCTGGAACTGCCGGAGGTAAGGCTGCCGGAGGACCCGAACCCGGCGCAGATCGCGCAGGGCCTTGCAAAAGAGGCCGATCTCATCCGCACAAAAATTCCGAAGGGAAGCTGGCTGTGCGTGCTGGCCCCGGAGGGAAAGGTGCTTTCCTCGGAAGATCTGGCAAGCAAGCTTTCTGATATTAAAAAAAGCGGAAAATCCAGCGCATGCTTTCTGATCGGCTCATCATTCGGCGTAGACCCAGGTCTTAAAAAACAGGCGGATTTTCTGCTGTCCATGAGCCGCATGACCTTTCCCCACCATCTTGCGCGCGTTATGGCACTTGAGCAGCTCTACAGAGCCGAATCCATTCAGGCCGGAACCAAATATCACAAATGACCGCCGCGCAGCGTTTTATCTGCGCGGCGTTTTTCTGCCTTGTCAAGTCTCCGGCAATCCGGTACAATAATATCAGCTGACGCTATTATCTTCTGAAAAAGGACAGTTCTATGACACACCCGAACCCTTCTCCCCGTGCCGCCCGTCAGAACCGGATTCTGACCGGTGTTCTGCTGGCTCTGAGTCTTCTCATGGCCATCTTCGCCCTCTGCGCGCAGCCGCCCGCGGCGCTGCTGCAGGGCCTTTTCCGGATTCTGACCACAGACGCCGGGCTCATCACCGACCCCACCGTCACAGGCGGCCTCGGCGCGGCGCTTATGAATGCGGCGCTGGTGCTGCTGCTGAGCACGGCGCTTATGCGCGCGCTGCATCTTCCCGTGACGGGCCTGAGCTTTGCGTGTCTTTTTATGATGGCGGGCTTCAGTCTGCTCGGCAAAAATCTTCTGAATATCCTGCCAATTCTGCTTGGCGGTTTTCTGTATGCCAGGTTCCAGGGCGAGTCTTTTTCCAAGTATCTGTATCTGACGCTCTTTTCCACCTGCCTGTCTCCGATGGTCAGCTTCTGGCTGGTGCATATGGCGCCGGGCGTCCGCTGGGCCGCCATGGTTGGCTCCGGCCTTGTCATCGGCTTTTTTACCCCGCCCATCGCGGGCTATACCGTCCGTCTGCACCAGGGCTTTGACCTTTATAACGTCGGCTTCGCCGCGGGCTTTCTGGGGCTCGGCATCGCCAGTATCTGCAAGGGTCTCGGCGTGGAGTTCATCACCGAGGGCAGCTGGGGAAGCGGCGATCACGCCGCGCTGTGCGCGCTGCTGGTCTGCGCGCTGGCCGGGCTTCTTCTGGCTGGCATCGCGCTCGGCTGCCGCAGCGCCAGGGCATACGCGCCCATTCTGCGCCACGCCGGCCGGTCGGTCACAGATTTTATTCTGCTGGAGGGCGCGGGCCCGACGCTTGTCAACATGGCCCTGACCGGAGCCATTGGCCTGGGCTATCTTCTGGCGCTGTATCCGCTCGGCGTGCGGCTCAACGGGCCGCTTGCCTGCTGCGTTCTGAGCATGACGGGCTTTGCCGCCTTCGGCAAGCACCCGAAAAATGTTCTGCCGGTGTTGGCAGGCGCGGTGCTGGCAAAGCTTCTGCTCGTCGCCGTGCCGATTACGGCGCCGGGGCCGCTGCTGGCTGTGCTGTTCTGCACGGGCCTTGCGCCGATTGCCGGCCAGTTCGGCTGGCACTGGGGCCTGATCGCCGGATTTTTACACATGACCATTGTCCAGAACACCTCATTTCTGCACGGCGGCATGAATCTTTATAACAACGGCTTTGCCGCAGGGCTGGTATGCATCATTCTGCTGCCAATCATAGAGGCCCTGCGCAAAGAGCCGAAGGAGTAACCTATGAAACACAGACACAGCCAGACACGGCAAAAAATGAGCCATATCATTGACGAAATCGGAACCGCACTGTTTGGCGCGGGCGCAAAGGAGGTCTCTTTGCGCCTGCAAAAAGAACCTGAAGGCTTTCACCTTCAGGTTCAGGCAGATTATGAGCCCGCGCATCGCGCGCAGCTGGAGACACTCTGCCGCCTTCTGCAGCCGGAAATCCGCGATCCCGCGCTGGCCGAGACCTACTGGGAGCTGGCCGGGTGCGATCTGGACAGCGGAGAAGGCGAGCTTTCACTCGTGGGCCAGATCTTAGACCGCGCCGAGATTGATCTGCAGCCCGGCACCATTGAGATGCGCCTGTTCGTCTCCGGCTGAAGATAGTCCGCGCACGGTAAGCTGCGTCTGAATTGCAAGCGGCTTACCTGTCACCGGGTGCGGCAGGCAGAGACTTGCCGCGCAAAGCTGCTGGGTAAAAAGCCCCGCTTTTGCGGACAATAGCATCGAAGCGGGCGAACAATACTGCGGGTCGCCCAAAATCGGGAAGCCCGCCATCTTGCAGTGCAGCCGCAGCTGATGCGTCCGGCCCGTTATGGGCTGAAGGGCAAGCAAGCTCGTTCGTCCGTCGGTCTTCAGGACGCGGTACCGGCTCACAGCGCGCTTGCCGCGCGGATCGACCACGCGCAGAAGGCTCCCGTTCCCGAGCTTATACACCGGAAACGCCAGCTCCCCGGACATATCCATAGGGCAGCCGTAAACTGCTGCCAGATAGGTTTTCCGAATGACGCCGTCTTTCATCATCCGGCAGAGTTTTGCGTGGATGTGCGCATTTTTTGCCAGCAGCACCACGCCGAACGTGTCCCGGTCGAGCCGCGTCACGGGATGGATGCCGCAGCGCTGGCCGGTTCTTTCATAATAGCCCAGAAGCGCGTTTGCAAGCGTGCCGTCGTTTTTCTGCGGCGACGGGTGCACCAGTTGCCCCGCCGGTTTATCCAGCGCAATCAGGCTCTCATCCTCATATAAAATGGACAGCGGAAGATCCTGGGCCAAAAAGCCCTCGGTTCGCTCCTCCAGATGCACGGTAATCACCTGTCCCGGCGTGACGCGCGCATTGGTGTGCACCGGACTTTCATCCAGAAACAACGCATTTTGCCACTTGAGCCGCTTGACAAGCCCGGACGAAAGGCCCATCTCGCCGCGCAGGAACGATAAAAGCTCTCCCGCGCGCTGCGCGCGGTGCGTCAGTGTCATGCAGCTCACCTCCCGGATGTTTTGTTCGCGTCCTATCATACCGCAAAGCGCCCCCTGGCGCAAGCGCCATTTACGCCGCGCCATGCGGCGGCCCGGCGGGCCGGTGCGGCAGCGTATGGGCCGCCGGTTCCGGCTGCGGAAGGCCGTTATAGATCTGCTTGCAGAATACGGCCAGCAATGGAAACACAATCATCCCCGCCACGCCCATGATGCGAAAGCCCGCGTAAAGCGCCGCGAGCGTTACAACCGGACTGAGCCCAATCTGCCCGCCGACGAGGCGCGGCTCGAGCGTCTGCCGCGTCAGGGCCGCGGCGGCATATAAAAGAAGGAACCCAACACCGCAGCGGGTATTTCCCTGCAGGAACTGCACCATGCTCCACGGAATCAGAACCGTCCCGGTGCCAAACACCGGCAGCGCGTCAATGACTGTAATGAGCAGCGCAAACAAGAGTGCATACTGTACCCGCAGTACGAGGAAGCCCGCCGTCAGAATCACAAACGTCACGCCCATCAGCCGCAGCTGCGCCCGCAGCCACGCGCCGAGCGTCGCGGAAAGATGCGTCTTTGCCCGCAGAAGCTTCTGCTGCAGCTCCAGCGGCAAGTGTGCGCGGCAAAAGCTTCGGATGGTTTCATACTCCCCTGCAATCATAAAGCTTGAGAGCACTGCCGTAATCAGCCCCAGCACCAGATCCGGAAGCTTTCCGAGAAAGCCGGATGCAAACTGAAAGAGCTTCTCATAAATTTTACTGCCCAGCAGCGCGCCGCTTTTGAAAAAGCTCTCCAGTCCCGCACGTAGGCCCGAACCGATGCCGTCCGGGAATTTATCCGCGACGGCGTACAGCCGCGTCTGCACGGCGCGCAGCGCCGGTTCTAACCGGCTGGCAAGCTGCGGAAGCTGCCGCAAAAAGCCACCAAGCTCCGAACACAGAAGCCGGCACAGAAAAAATGCCCCGGCGCCCGCCAGCACGTACAGCCCCAGCACACAGACGAATGCCGCCGCTCCGCGCGGCAGCTTTGTGCGCCGCCGCAGCGCGCAGATCGGCTTTTCCGCCAGGGCGGCCACCGCAAATCCAATAAAAAACGGCAGAAACACCGGCAGCAAAACGCCCGCCGTCAGCCACAGGCCAAGCGCCGCGGCCAGCGCAATGCCCGCAATCCGGCCAATTTTTCTGGCATACAAGGCAGCCCCTCCTCCCTTTGTAAATTTTTCCGAAAGCACTCTTGCTTTTTTGTGGAATCTGTTGTATAGTGGTCACATCAAACGGACATTTGATTTTCAAGCAAAGACATACGAGGTGTTTTCTATGGAAAAAACTCCAAAATATTTCATCGTGGAAGCGTCGGCTCTGCCGGAAATTTTCCGCAAAGTCGCCGAAGCCAAGCGCATGCTGGAAACCGGCGAAACCGACAAGGTCAACGTCGCGACGCGTGCCGTCGGCATCAGCCGCAGCGCATTTTACAAATACCGCGACTGCATTTCCCCGTTTCAGAACATGATGGCCGGCCGGATCATCACCTTCCAGATGGTTCTGAAGGACAAGGCCGGTGTTCTGTCTTCCATATTATCCATTTTTGCCAACTGCGGCGCAAATATACTGACCATCAACCAAAGTATTCCCACCGGCGGCAAGGCCATGGTGACCATCTCCGCGGAGACGGGCAACCTCACATGTCCGCTTGAGGAGCTGACACGCCAGATCAGCGAAACGCGCGGCGTTGTGCGCGCTGAGGCTGTCGCCGGTTAATTATCTGACTGAATCATAAGGAGGAAACCACATTATGCATGCATTTGAGTATTGTGTCCCCACCAATATTGTATTCGGCAAAGATTCCGTTTCCCGCGTTGCCGAACAGATCCGCCGCTGCGGCGCAAGCCGCGTTCTGGTCGTCTACGGCGGGCAGAGCGCAAAGAAGAGCGGCCTCTTGGACAGAGTCTGCAAGCTTCTGACAGACGACGGCATTTACTATGAAACGCTCGGCGGCGTGCATCCCAACCCCCGTCTGGGCCTGGCCCGTCAGGGCGTGAAGCAGGCCATCGATATGAACGCAGAGCTCATTCTGGCCGTCGGCGGCGGCAGTGTCATTGACACCGCCAAGGGCATTTCCATCGGCAAGGCAAACCCCGACACCGATATCTGGGACTTCTGGACCGGCAAAAAGGTGCTGGTGCACACCATTCCCGTCGGTGTTATTCTGACCATCCCGGCCGCCGGCAGCGAGACGAGCAACTCCGCCGTGCTGACAGATGAAGTAAAGCTTGAAAAGCGCGGTCTGAACGTCGAGCCCAACCGGCCGGCCTTCGCGATTATGGACCCGACGCTTGCCGCGACGCTTCCGAAGTGGCAGGTTGCCTGCGGCGTGGGCGATATTATGATGCACACGCTCGAACGCTACTTTAACCCTGTCGACGGCAACGAAACGACCATGCAGCTGGCCGAGGCGGTGCTGCGCGTGACGATTGCAAACGGCCCGGGCGCCTATGAAAACCCCGGCAACTACGACGCGATGAGCGAAGTGATGTGGTGCGGCAGTCTGTCGCACAACGGTCTGACCGGCCTTGGCGGCAGCAAGAAGGGCTTCGTCGTCCATCCGATGGGCCACTCGCTGAGCGAAAAATTTGACATCACGCACGGCGCAAGTCTGACCGCCCTGTGGCCGAGCTGGGCCCGCTACGTCTACAAGGCAAAGCCGGAGCTGTTCGCCCGCTACGCCAAAAACGTCTGGGGCATTGACGAGCCGGACACCGAAAAGGCAGCCCTCGCCGGCATCGACGCAACGGAGCAGTATTTCCGCAGTCTGAACCTGCCGGTCAGTCTGGGCGAGCTCTCCTGCGGTGTGCAGGATGAGGCCGGAATCGAGGATCTGGCCGCGCGCACCAGCTTCCACGGCACGCGCAGCGTCGGTTCTCTTGTCAGCCTTGACCACGCAATGCTGCGTGAAGTTTTTTCCATGGCAAACCATTAAAGGAGCAATACTATGAAACAAGTTGCAATCGTCGGCTTTGGCGTCGTCGGCGGCGGCGTAGCGGAAATTCTGCTGAAAAACGCCGAACTGATTGAAAAGAACGCAGGCCAGCGCGTCGCGCTCAAGGCAATCATCACACGCCATCCCAAAACAGACGGCCCGTTTGCGCCATACTTCGTATCTGATTTTTCCGCCATCGAGCAGGACCCGGACATTGATCTGCTGGTGGAGACCATCGGCGGCTGCGGCGTAGCGCTGGACTATGTCACGCGCGCGCTCAAGGCGGGAAAGCACGTCGTGACCGCCAACAAGCAGCTCGTGGCAGAGCACGGTCTGGAGCTGTTTGCCCTTGCCCGGGCCAACGGCGTCAACTTCCTGTTTGAGGCGTCTGTCGCGGGCGGCATCCCGATTCTCAACCCCATGACCCGCTGCCTGGGTGCAAACCACATCACAGAGGTCGCCGGTATTCTCAACGGCACCACGAACTATATTCTCACGCAGATGCTTGAAAACGGCGAAAGCTATGAGGCCGCGCTCTGCAATGCCCAGCATCTGGGCTACGCGGAGGCCGACCCGACCGCCGATGTAGAGGGCATCGACGCCGCGCGCAAAAGCTGCATCCTCTCCGGGCTCGCCTTCGGAAAGAACGTCAGCCCGGACGATATCCACATCGAGGGCATTTCCAAGGTCTCGGCCATCGACGCCGCCTTCGCAGAGGCCGGCGGCATGAAGATCAAGCTGCTGGGCAGGACGCTGCTGCAGGACGGCCGGCGCTACTGCTTTGTCAGCCCGCATCTGATGAAGCAGTCTTTGACCCTGGCCAGCGTCGGCGGTGTGTTCAACGCCGTGTGCGTGCGCGGAAGCGAGGTCGGCGAGGTGCTCTTCTCCGGCCCCGGTGCCGGGCGTTATCCCACGGCAAGCGCCGTGGTCGGTGACATCATCGACATTGTCAAAAATCCGGGCCGCGTTCAGCCCGCCAGCTGGGACGCATGCACCGATGCCCCTGCCGCGTTCGATACTTTCCAGGCGTGCTTCTACATCCGCACGCAGCAGGACAAGGAGCGCGCGCAGCAAGCGCTCGGCAAAATTGCCTGGCTGCCGGATCAGGCCGGCTTCCACGGCGGCATCACACAGTCCACCACGCTCGGCGCGCTTCGCGCGAGCGGTCTGGAGCTTGCGTCTTGCTGGCCGATCTTTGAGTGATTTCCAGGAGGAACAATATGGCAAGAATTGTACAGAAGTTTGGCGGAAGCTCCGTTGCAAACGCAGAGCGCATCTTCCGCGTCGCAAAAATCATCACAGATTCCTACGCCAAGGGCAATGAGCTGTGCGTCGTTCTGTCCGCGCAGGGCGACACGACGGACGATCTGATTGCCAAGGCAGAAGAAATCAACCCCAATCCCTCCAAGCGCGAGATGGATATGCTGCTGGCCTGCGGCGAGCAGATGTCGATTGCGCTGATGGCGATGGCGATTGAAAAGATGGGCTATCCCGTCGTGTCGCTGTGCGGCTGGCAGGTTGGCATGAACACATCGTCCGCGCACTCATCGGCCCGCATCAAGAAGGTCGCCTGCGACCGCGTGCGTGAAGAGCTCGACAAGAAGCGCATTGTCCTCGTCGCCGGTTTCCAGGGCATCGACAAATACGGTGATATCACAACGCTCGGCCGCGGCGGCTCGGATACGACAGCCGTTGCAATGGCCGTCGCGCTGCAGGCAGATCTGTGCCAGATCTTCACTGATGTTGACGGCGTGTATACCTGCGACCCGCGCATTGTCCCGGAGGCAAAGAAGCTTCCCGAAATCACATACAACGAAATGCTGGAGCTTGCGTCGCTCGGCGCGCAGGTTCTCAACAACCGCTCGGTAGAGCTCGCCAAGAGCTATGGTGTGCAGCTGGAGGTTCTGTCCAGCTTCTCCGGAAACCCCGGTACGATTGTCAAGGAGGTAGTCAAGAACGTGGAAAAGACCTATATTGCCGGTGTGGCACAGGATAAGAATATTGCGCGCATCGCGCTGGCCAGCATGCCGGACGTGCCGGGTGTCGCCTACAAGGTGTTCAGCCTGCTCGCCAAGGAAAAGATCAATGTGGATATGATTCTGCAGTCCTACAGCCATGATGAGTGCAAGGACATCGTCTTCACCATCAACAGCAAGGACGTCGCCAGCTGCAAGCAGATTCTCGAGTCCAACCGCGAGGGTCTGAAGTTTGAGCATCTCGACATCAACACCGACGTTGCCAAGGTTTCCGTTGTCGGCGCAGGTATGCAGGGCAACCCCGGCGTGGCCGCCAAAATGTTTGAGGCGCTGTATTCCGCACACATCAACATCCATATGATCTCGACGAGCGAAATCAAGCTCTCCGTTCTGATCGACAAGGAAGATTCCGAGCGCGCCATGCGTGTCATCCACGCGCAGTTCTTCCAGTAATTTTTAAAAAGCTGCAGCCTTCGCCAATCCTTTTGTCGATTGCCGCAGAGGATCTACAGGCATTTTTCTTCCCCTCCTCCAATACTTTATTGGTGGGAGGGGATTTTTATGAAAGCGCGCGATCTCGCGGCCTTTATCCTGACGGCGCTTTTGGGCACGGCGCTGCATTTTGGCTTTGATCTTTGTCCGTCGCCGCTGGTGGGGCTCATCTGTCCGGTCAACGAAAGCGTCTGGGAGCACCTGAAGCTTCTGTACTGGCCGTTTCTCGCGGCCGGATTCGTGCTCAACCGCCGCGCAAAAGACGCCCAGGCCGCCTGGAGCGGCACGCTGACGGCGCTGCTCGGCATGCCGCTTGTCCTGCTTGGCATTTACTACACGCTTGAGTCCGGCTTTGCCTTCACTGCGGGCTGGCTGAACATCGCGCTCTACATCGGATGTCTGGCTCTGGGCTTTGCGCTCTCGGCAAAGCTTATGCGCAGCGGCGCGATTTCCTGGCTGTGCGGTGTGCTGGTCATTCTGGCCGGGCTCTACGGCGCGGCGCTGATTCTCTTCACCATGGCTCCGCCGGCGCTTCCGATCTTTCTGGACTAGGTCTCCGGCCATTGTGCCCTGCGTTTGAGAAACAGCGCCCGGCGGGTGCAGTTTTTTCGAAAAAAGATTCGTATTTTCTAAAAAAGCAGTTGACATTCTGATCTTTCGCCGCTATAATAGCTTGAGAAAACAAAGAAGGAGCGGCAGCACCGCAACTCACCTCCAGCTTTTGCGAAGAGGTTGATACAGAAAACGTCCCCATATGGGGGTTTTGTGTGCGGGTGCTTGTCGGCATCCGCACTTTGCATTTGGAGGTGCTTTCCCATCGGTAAATTAGAACATCAGATCAACGAGGAAATCCGGGACAAGGAACTCCGCGTGATCGGAGCTGAAGGCGATCAGCTTGGTATTATGACATCCGCCGCTGCTCTGGCACTGGCAGAAGAAAAAGATCTCGATCTGGTCAAGATTGCGCCAAACGCAGTCCCGCCGGTCTGCAAGATCATGGACTACGGCAAGTTCCGCTTTGAGCAGCTCAAGAAAGAAAAAGAAGCCAAGAAGAACCAGAAGGTTGTCGAGGTCAAGGAAATTCGCATGTCCCCGAGCATCGACAC
>CAKUCT010000009.1 GCA_934643765.1 uncultured Oscillospiraceae bacterium | reverse complement strand
CCTCCACACCGGGCCAGCGCGTGCTCGGCGCGGAGCTTGTGCGGCAGATGCAGGCCATCGGTATTCGTGATGCCCATATGGACGCGTTCGGCTATGTCTACGGAACCGTCCCCGCGAACTGCGAAAAGCCCCTGCCCGTCTACGGTTTGATTGCCCACATGGACACTTCTCCGGACGCACCGGGCGAAAATATCCACCCCCGCATCACCGAGCCCTATATGGGTGGCGATATTGTTCTCAATGAAGCGCAGAACATTGTCCTGTCCGACCGCGAATATGAATCGCTGCGCCAGCACATCGGCAAGCGCCTGATCGTAACCGACGGCACAACGCTTCTCGGCGCGGACGATAAGGCCGGCGTCGCGGAAATCCTTTCGGCAGCGGAGCTTCTTCTGCATTCTGACCGCCCGCATGGCACGCTGAAAATTGCCTTCACGCCCGATGAGGAAATCGGCGATGGCGCAGATCATTTTGATGTCCAGCACTTCGGCGCAAACTACGCCTACACCGTCGACGGCGGCGCCATCGGCGAGCTGGAATACGAGAACTTCAACGCGGCCTCCGCCGTCGTCACCATCCGCGGCCTTTCCATCCACCCCGGCTCGGCCAAGGGCAAGATGATCAACGCCAGCCTTGTGGCCATGGAGCTGCACAGCCTTCTGCCTGCGCTCGAGACGCCGTACCACACCGACGGCTACGAGGGTTTCTTCCATCTGACGGACCTGAAAGGCTCCGTCGAATCGGCCACCCTCTCGTATATCATCCGCGACCACGACCGCGATACCTTTGAGGTCCGCAAGCGCGTCATGGAAAAAGCCTGCGCGGAAATCGACCGCCGCTACGGCGCCGGAACCGCCACACTTTCTATGCGCGACAGCTATTATAATATGAAGGAAAAAATCGCGCCGTGCATGTTCCTGGTCGACCAAGCGAAGGCCGCCATGCAGGAGCTCTCCATCACGCCCCGCGTTCAGCCTATCCGCGGCGGCACAGACGGCGCGCGGCTCTCATTTAAGGGTCTGCCCTGCCCGAATCTCTGCGCGGGCGGCGAGAACTTCCACGGTCGGTTCGAATACGTTCCGGTGGAGGATATGGAAAAAATTACAGAGCTTCTGGCGACCATCCTCTGGAACGCCGCGAAGTAAGCACGTATCAGTTTTCCCCAGAAAGCCCGATGATCGTAAAAACCGCGCCGGTTCCAAAGCTTTGGAACCGGCGCGGCTCTATTTTTATGTGTTGAAAATTCAGCCCCCGCATGCGCCCATTCTCTAGGACCGCGCCTTCAGAAACGTTCCTTTCTGCGACAGCGATGTCCAGATTTTATCTCCGGCTGCGCAGGCCGCAAGGCCAATCGCAGCGCCCAGCACGAGTGCGCCAAGGATGTCGGTTGGAAAATGGACGTAGAGATACAGCCTTGAAAACGCGATGAGCGCCGCGAGCGGGATAGCTATAATGCCAAATTTCTGGTTTGCCTTCGTCAGCACCGTCGCGCCGATGACAGACGAGAGCGTGTGCCCGGACGGAAACGAGTAATCTGTTGGATTTTGAATCAGAAGCGCCACGCTTTCGTCCAGCCAGCACGGCCGCGGCCGCGCGATGAGCGGCTTGAGCATCAAGTTGCCCGTCAACACGCCCGCTGCCAGACCCGCCAGCAAAATCGCGCCGTATTTGCGGTACTTTTTCGTCGCCAGCAATCCCACCGCAGAAAGAATCCAGACCGCGCCGCCGTTTCCAAGCATCGTGATTTTCAGCATCAAAAAATCCATCGCCGGGCAGACGAGCGTATTTTGAATCCAGTGTAAAATCGTCCAGTCAAAATTCATACAGCTCCATCCACCTTCACGCGCCCCGGCCGGTCGTGGACGATCAGGAAGGCGAACACGGCGAAAATAATGAACACCGTCATTGTAAAAGACGCTCTTAAACTGCCGTGCAAGCAAATTGAAACAGAAATTAAACCGTCTCAAATCCAACGCGCAAACCAGCGCGGCGTTTGCGCGTTGAACTTTAAAAAGGTGGCACAGCGGCACGCGCTCCGATTTATAAAAATAAGCCGGAGCAAGCGATACAACGCTTGCTCCGGCGTGGTGCGCCTGACAGGACTTGAACCTGCACGCTCGCGCAATGGAACCTAAATCCATCGTGTCTGCCAATTCCACCACAGGCGCATATTGCTGTGTTATCTTAGCATACGCGGTAATTGCTTGTCAATTACCACGCAGTTTCTTTGCGGGCCCGGAATTGCTTTTCCCGCCGAATCATGCTATGATGAGATATCAAAGCAACCGAAATACGTTCACAGGAATCAGGAGTCTAGCCATGAAAATTGTCATTGTCGGAGATGGAAAAATTGGCAGCACCCTCGCCGAGCAGCTCTCGCGCGAAGGCCATGAGATCACAATCATCGACCGCAGCGGCGAGCCGCTTGCCCAGACCAGCGAAGATCTGGATATTCTCTGCGTGGAGGGCAACGGCGCAACTTACGCCACACAGCTGGAGGCCGGCGTTGACTCGGCGGACCTTCTCATCGCGGTCACAATGTCGGATGAACTGAACCTGCTTTGCTGCCTGGTCGCCAAGAAAATCGGCGCCAAGCACACCATCGCCCGCGTCCGGAACCCGGAATACAGCGGCGAACTCTCGCTGATCTCAGATGATCTGGGTCTGAGCCTTTCCGTCAATCCTGAGCTTCTGTGCGCAACGGAGATTGCAAGAACGCTCCGCATTCCGTCAGCCATCAAGACAGACACCTTCGCAAACGGCCATGTAGAGCTTTTAAAGGTGCAGATTCCGCCGGACTCTGTGCTGGCCGGGAAAACGCTGATGGAGCTTCCGGGCCTTGTCAAGGCAAAAATCCTGGTCTGCGCCGTCGAGCGCGGCGAACAGGGCGTGTATATCCCCTCGGGCTCGTTCCGGCTGGAGGCGGGAGACCGCATTTCCTTCGTCGCCTCCATGCGCGACGCGCAGTCGTTCTTCCATCAGATCCGCCTCACCGCCTCGCGCGTGCGCAGCGTAATGATCGTCGGCGGCGGCCACATCGCCTATTATCTTGCAAAGCAGCTGCTGGATCTCGGCCTTGGCGTCAAGATCATCGAGACCAATTATGAGCGCTGCGTGCAGCTCTCGTCGCAGCTTCCCAAGGCAGAGATTCTGCACGGCGACGGCACGAACGAGGGCTTTCTGCGCGAGTGCGGCATCGCCCAGACCGACGCCTTTGCCGCGCTGACCGGCATCGACGAGGAAAATGTCCTCATGGGCCTTTATGTGCGCAAAACCTGGCCCAAGGTCAAGGTCATCACCAAAATCAACCGCTATTCCTTCCAGTCCATCATTGAAACAATGGATCTCGGCAGCGTCTTCAATCCCCGCTTCAGCACGTCCAACATCATCTGCCGCTACGCAAGATCGATGCAGAACTCGCTCGGCTCCAACGTCGAGACGCTCTACAAGCTTGTCGGCGGCAAGGCGGAGGCGCTGGAGTTCCGCGTGGCCGAGGGTTCGACCGTGTGCGGCATCCCGCTGCAGACGCTGCAGCTGCGGCGGAACCTTCTCATCGGCTGCATCAACCGCGCCGGAAAAATTTTAATCCCCAGCGGCCAGGACACCATCGAGCCCGGCGATACCGTGGTCGTTGTGACAAGCGTCACGGGCCTGAACGAGCTTGACGACATTCTGGAACGGCGAAAGGGCTAAACCATGAACAAACGGATGATTCTTTATATTCTGGGCGCGATTTTGCTCATCGAGTCGGCCTTCATGCTGCTGCCCATCATCACGGCCCTGTGCTACCGGGAGCCCGCCGGCATCTGGTTCGTCGTCACAGCCCTTGGCGCAGCCATCTTTGGCTTTGCCGCCATGCGCCTGTCGCGTCCCCGGCTGAAAACCATCTACGCCAAAGACGGGCTTGTCACCGTCGCCGCCGGATGGATCGCGCTTTCTCTTGTTGGCGCGCTGCCGTTTACGCTCTCGGGCGAAATCCCGTTCTATCTTGACGCGGTGTTTGAGATGATCTCCGGCTTTACCACAACCGGTTCAAGCATCCTGCCGAATGTCGAGGCGCTGAGCCGCTGCATGCTCTTCTGGCGCAGCTTCTCCCATTGGCTCGGCGGCATGGGCATCCTGGTGTTCATGCTGGCCATTGTGAAGCTCGAAGGCGGCCAAGGCATCCACCTGCTCCGGGCCGAGAGCCCCGGGCCAACCGTCGGCAAGATGGTCCCCCGCATGGTCGACTCCTCCAAAATTCTGTACTCAATCTATTTTGCGCTGACGCTGGTGCAGCTGCTGTTTTACCTGGCCGGCGGCATGCCGCTGTTCGACTCGCTGTGCAACGCCTTCGCAACCGCCGGTACCGGCGGCTTTGCCATCAAGGCAGATTCTTTCGCGGGCTACAGCCCCTATCTGCAGACCGTTACAACCGTTTTCATGGCGCTTTTCGGCGTCAACTTCTCGATCTACTTCTTCCTGCTGCAGAAAAAGTTCGATCTGGCCTTCAAAAACACGGAGCTGCGCTGGTATGTAGGCATCATCCTTGGCTCCATCGCGCTCATTACCCTGAACATTCTCCCGCTCTACCCGAGCTTCCACGCGGCCATCCACCATGCGGCCTTCTCCGTCTCGTCGCTGATTACAACCACCGGCTTCTGCACGGAAAACTTCGACCTCTGGCCGGAGCTTTCGCGCGTGATTCTGGTGTTTCTGATGATTGTCGGCGCTTCGGCCGGATCTACCGGCGGCGGCCTGAAGGTATCGCGTCTGGTCATTCTCGTGCGCGCAGCGCAGGTCGAGGTACGGCGGCTCGTCCGGCCCAGAACCGTCAAGGTCATGCGCATCGACGGCAAGCCCGTCGGGCAGGACGTTGTGCGGGCCGTCAGCGGCTACTTCATTTTGTACGTCCTGATCTGCATGGTATCTGTCCTGCTCGTCTCTCTCGACGGCTTTGACGGCTCGACCACGCTGACCGCCGTTCTGGCCACATTCAACAACATCGGCCCCGGCCTCGGTCTGGTCGGTCCGGTCGGAAATTTCGCCATGTTCAGCCCGCTGTCCAAGATTGTTCTGTGTCTGGATATGCTCTTCGGGCGGCTGGAAATTTACCCGATGCTGATTCTGCTGCTGCCGAGCACCTGGTCCAAAAAGAATTAAAAACACACAAAACGCCCGAAGGCCGGCCGGCCTTCGGGCGTTTTCTGCACATTAAGGATGTTTATTGATTGGACAGCGCCCAGAGCATCTTTGCAACCTCGGCGCGCGTGACCTTTCCGGCCGGGTTCAGCTTGCCGTTGGACCCGGAGATAATCCCCTTGTCTACCATCGCCGACAGCGGCGCGGCCGCCCAGCTGGCAACCTGACTGCTGTCAGAGAATGCCTTGAGGCTGCCGCTGTCGCCGGCCTGATCCAGACCCTGCGTGCGGGCCAAAATCACCATCGCCTCCTGGCGGGTAATGGTCGAGGTAGGTCTTCCGTACAGAACGCCAAGCTCCTTTGAGCCTCCCATATAGCCAAGGCTGTACGCAGCCTTCATCGCGTCAAGCGCCCAGGTGCCGATCTTATTGTTGTCGGCAAACGGAAGCGTGACGGAGCTGAATCTGCTCGTATCGACCTGCAGATAGCGCATCAGCGCCACCACGAACTCCTGCCGGGTCATGGAATCGTCCGGCCGGTAGAGAAGCTTGCCGTTTTTATCCGCCGAGCCGGTCAGCGTGCCGGCGAAATACAGGTCATTGATATAATCCTCCGCCCAGTGGCCCTTGGTGTCCGAGAACGGGTTGGTCGGGGTAATCGTAACCGGAATCGACGTCACCGTCTGGCCGTAGGAGACCTCGATGGTGCCCTGCGTCACCTGCGCAACTGTCGCCGCCGTGAAGCTGCCGTTCGCTGTCACGGTTCCGACGCCGCCGGTCACGTTCCAGGTAAAGCTCTCTTCGCTCGACAGCACGCTCTGGCCGTAATAGCTTGCCGACGCTGTCAGCTGCACGGTGTCCTCCGCCTTCATGCCGAGCGTCTTGATGGTTGTCTTGCTGTTTTGCTTGTATACGCGGATTTCTGTCACCTGCGGGAGCATCGACACCCACGCCTCCGCACGCAGCGAGCCCGCGCCCGCGCTGACGCGCACCGTCGACGCCGTGGCCGCCGTGCCGTCGAGCTTCAACGTGCCGTCTGTCATCGTGCCGTCGCTGCTCGACCAGCTGAGGCTCGCCGGAACCGACGCCGCCAGATAATTGCGGTCGGCTGCCTTTGCGGTAAAGCTGACCGTTGCGCCCGGAAGCGCAAAGGTATGGCGCGGATAGACAAGCAGCTGCGAAGCGCTGCCGGAAGAGGTCTTTTCACGCACCAGGAAAATAAAGTTCGCGCACGCGCGCATGGCGCCGTCGGTCGGGGAATTTGCCGTGGCGCACTTGTCATAGCCCGGATACTGCACGCCGATCATCGTCGACCCGCCGCCATCCAGATTGAGCGCCGTCTCACAACCCAAATCCTCCATCATCTCCGCCAGATCATACAGATCCATGCCCGCGGAATTGGAAGACTCATCCGCCGTGTAGAACACAACCGTCCCGTCGGGCTTCACGCCGACGGCGGTTCTGGCCCGCTGCTCTTTTTTCGAGTCCAGCGTGAAATCACTCAGCGCCCGGCCGTCTTCGACGAGCATATCCCCGCCGCCGCAGGCATACTGAATGCCCTTCCACATATCGCCGCAGAGCGCGTTGATCATCAGCCGGTCGCCGACCTTGAATGCCTTGAGATTGGCAAGCACCGTCGTATATGTCGTCTTCTCCGCAATCGACAGCACATACCCGCCCTCCGGAATCGGGCAGGAGGCCGTATTTTCCACAATCTTTGTCACTGCCAGCGTCATCTCGCCCGGAAGCGTCAGCTCCGTGGCGCTGCCCGGCACGGGCGTCAGCACCACGTTATAGGCTGCAACCGCATTTTTGGTCTTCTCGTCATAGTCCCGCGAATAAAGGCCAATGCCGTTAGAAGCCGTCAGCGCCTTGTTGTAGAAAATTTCCGCGCCGTCAAACGCGCCGCCGTTCAAAAAGACGTGTACATCCGGGTTCCCGATGACGGCGCCGCCGCCCACGCGAAAACCGACGGAGTTGACATTTCCGCTCGTGCGCAGCACGCCGTCCGTCACAACAAAGCCATACGGGATGCCGGTCGACATATCAAAAAACGAGCCGTTCACACCGGCAACGAGGCTGAGATTCTCCTGCTCCAGATAGGACGCGATCTTGCTCATGGTGCTGCGCCCGTAGAGGGTAGAGCCGTAGATCACCATCGGAAAAACGTCTTTTCCGGGGGTGTATGTAAGCGCGTGCTGCTGTAACACATCCTTGGGGTCTGTGAAGCTGCCGCCTGCGTGGGTCAGATCGATCAGATCCACATTGTCCGCCAGCGGCGTGGTCCACTTTAAGATCATTTCCCGCTCGGCCGCCCCGGCGAGTCCGGTAAAAAGACATACCGTCAGGCACAGCGCAAGCGCTGATGCAATGATTCGTTTCATGCGTTTCCTCCCTTGTGCATAAAAGTCCGCCATATGGCGGTTCGTTTCCATTTTTGTTTCTCGATTTTAACACATTGTCACCAAAATGTAAATGGTTAATTCCACCTTAACGGCTCTTTGTCAAGATTTTTGCTTGACAACGGGCGTTAAATTTAGTATGATACACAGGCTGTAAAGGAAAAAAGCTGACAGCTTGGGAGGGCCGCATGAAACAAGACGCGCTGGAAATGTCCCTCCTTCTGGATTACTACGGAGAGCTTCTGAGCCAGAAGCAGCGAACCTGCTTCGATCTGTATTACAATCAGGACCTGTCTCTGAGCGAAATTGCGGACGATCTCGGCATCTCGCGCCAGGGCGTCCATGATCTTCTGAGCCGGGCCGAGGCCCAGCTCGCAGCGCTCGAACGCGTCACCGGCTGCATCGCGCGCGACCGCCGCATTGCCCGCGCGCTGGAAGAAATCGAATCCGCCTGTCTCACGCTGCAATCCATCCCGGACGCGCGCGGCGCGGCGCAGACCATTCTGCGCGCCGGGGCCACAATAAAGGAGTAAGCTATGGCATTTGAAGGCTTGACCGAAAAGCTCTCTGCCGCGTTCAAAAAGCTGCGCGGAAAGGGTCGTCTGTCTGAGGCCGACGTCAAAGAGGCCATGCGCGAGATCCGTCTGGCGCTGCTCGAGGCCGACGTCAGCTATAAGGTCGTCAAGGACTTTATCAAAAAAACAACCGAGCGCGCCGTCGGCGCGGACGTGCTGGAGAGTCTGACTCCGGCGCAGATGATCGTCAAGATTGTTGACGAAGAGCTGACCAACCTGATGGGCAGCGACAATCAGAAAATCCACATGGCCTCCCAGCCGCCTACGATCGTGATGCTGGTGGGTCTTCAGGGCGCGGGCAAGACGACAAACGGCGCCAAGCTCGCGGGCCTATTTAAAAAGCAGAACAAAAATCCCCTGCTCGTCGCCTGCGACATCTACCGCCCCGCTGCCATCAAGCAGCTGCAGGTTGTCGGCGGTCAGCTTGACATTCCCGTCTTTGAGATGGGCCAGACGAACCCCGTCGATATCGCAAAGGCCGCCGTGGCGCACGCCATCCGGCACGGAAACGATATGGTGTTTCTGGACACGGCGGGCCGTCTGCACGTCGACGAGGCGCTGATGGACGAGCTCAAGGCCATCAAAGAGGCCGTGCATCCGAACGAAATTCTGCTCGTCGTCGACGCTATGACCGGTCAGGACGCGGTGAACGCCGCGCAGACCTTCAACGACTATCTGGATATCGACGGCGTCATGCTCTCCAAGCTCGACGGCGACGCCAGAGGCGGCGCTGCCCTTTCCGTCAAGGCCGTCACCGGCAAGCCCATCAAGTTCATCGGCACGGGCGAAAAGCTCGATCAGATTGAGCCCTTCCACCCCGGCCGCATGGCCTCTCGTATTCTCGGCATGGGCGACGTGCTGACGCTGATTGAAAAGGCGGAAGCCGCGTTCGATCAGAAAAAAGCCGCAGAGCTTGAGCAGAAGCTCAAGGCCAATAAATTTACCCTCGCCGATTTCTACGATCAGCTTGTCCAGCTCAAGGGCATGGGCAGCCTGCAGGATCTTGCAGGCATGATGCCTGGCATGAACATGGGCGCGCTCAAAAACGCGCAGATCGATGAAAAGGCGCTTTCCCGCACGGAGGCGATCATCCAGTCGATGACGCCCTATGAGCGCGAAAATCCCGCCGTCCTCAACCACAGCCGCAAGCGCCGCATCGCGGCGGGCGCCGGTGTGAAGGTTGAACAGATCAACCAGCTCATCAAGCAGTTTGACATGATGAATCAGATGGTCAAGCAGTTCTCCGGCCCCGGTGCATCGAAAAAGATGAAGCGCATGGGCAAGATGGGCGGTATGGGTGGTTTCCCGGGCGGCATGGGCGGCTTCCCAGGAATGTAATCATCAAAAAAGCAGTGCTTTTTTGATGAGAAGGATGCGCTCCGACCCGCGCGTTTTTGTCAGCAAAGCTGTCAAAAACACACTCTCTTCGCGTAAGGTATTTTTTCCGACGTACATGCCTCCGGAAAAAATAGTTTTTCATGTTCTTTCGCCCTGCGGGGCGAAACTCTGCGAGGCGTTATGCCTCGGAAAATCCACCGTCGTTTCAGCTACCAGTTTTAGTATAGCTTTACGAAAATAAAAGAACAAAGAAATTTTGGAGGAAATATCTCATGGTCAAGATCAGACTCAGAAGAATGGGCGCCAAGAAGGCTCCTTATTACCGCATCGTTGTTGCCGATTCCCGCTTCCCGCGCGACGGCCGCTGCATCGAAGAGATCGGCACCTACGATCCCAAGGCTGACTCCGCTGTCACCATCGACGCAGAGAAGGCAAAGCAGTGGATCAAGAACGGCGCTCAGCCCACCGACACGGTTCGCGGACTGCTGAAAAAGGCTAACGTGCTGTAAGGCCTGGAGTGGCTGCTATGAAGGAACTTTTGCTGTACATGGCAAAAAATCTGGTCGATAATCCCGACAGCGTCACTGTCACCGAGATCGAAGGTGAAACCACCGTTCTCGAGCTGCGCGTGGCGCCAGAGGATATGGGCAAGCTCATCGGCCGTCAGGGCCGTATCGCCAAAGAAATCCGCACCATCGTCAAGTCCGTCGCCCAGCGCAACGGTCAGAAGGTGTCGGTTGAAATCGTCGACTGAATCAAAACCCGGAAGCCAAACAGCTTCCGGGTTTTGCGTTTCCTTAACGTAAAAAACAGATGCAAATTCCGTTCCGGCGTTGTATAATGGCAAAAAACACCCGGATATCCGGCGCAAAGCAAGGAGACCATAAGATGCGAATTGTCGTAAAAGTCGGAACATCAACCCTGGCCCACCATACCGGACGGCTCAATATCCAGCGTATGGAGCGGCTGTGCAAGGTTTTAAGCGATCTCAAAAATGCGGGCCATGAAATCATTCTTGTCTCGTCCGGCGCCATCGGCATGGGCGTCGGCAAGCTGAGCCTGTCCGCGCGGCCCACCGATATGCCCACCAAACAGGCGGCCGCCGCCGTGGGGCAGTGCGAGCTGATGTATATCTACGATAAGCTCTTTACCGAATATAACCACATCGTCGCGCAGATTCTGATCACCGCGCCGGATCTGCAGGAGGCCGGGAGCCGGAAGCAGAATTTCCACAATACGCTCGCGCGGCTTCTGGAGCTCGGCGCGCTTCCGATCATCAACGAAAACGACACCGTTTCAACCGAGGAAATTGTCATCGGCGACAATGACACGCTTTCTGCAAACGTCGCATCCACCATCGACGCAGATCTTCTCGTTCTGCTGTCCGATATCGACGGTCTGTATGACAGCGACCCCCACAAAAATCCGGACGCCAAGCTCATCTCCACCGTTGAAACCCTCGACGAGCATATCTTCTCGCTGGCCGGCGGCGAAGGCTCCAGCCTCGGCACCGGCGGCATGGTGACAAAGCTGCGCGCAGCCAGAATTGCCACGGAGGCCGGCTGCGAGATGATCATCGCAAACGGCCAGAAGCCGGAGGTACTCTATGACATCGTGGACGGTCTTCCCGCCGGCACCCGATTTTTAAGAAAGGACGTACGCGCATGACAACGCTTGAACTGCTGCAGACCACCAAGGCCGCCTGGCCCTCCATCCGGGACGCAGGCGCAGAAGAAAAAAACCGGCTGCTCTGTGCGATGGCCGAAAGCCTGATTCAGAATGCCGATAAAATTCTCGCAGAAAACGCCTTTGATCTTGAGCAGGCCAGAGGCGTCATCTCCGAGGTCATGCTCGACCGGCTGCGCCTGGACGCGGGCCGCATTGCATCCATGGCCTCCGGCATCCGGGAGGCGGCGGCGCTTCCGGACCACACAGGCCGGATTCTTTCCGAGATCACCCGGCCGAACGGGCTGAAGATTCAGAAAAAGCAGGTGCCGCTGGGCCTGGTTGCCATCATCTATGAGAGCCGCCCGAACGTCACCTCCGACGCTGCCGCGCTGTGCATCAAAAGCGCCAACGTCTGCATGCTCCGCTCCGGAAAAGAGGCCTACCGCTCCGCGAAGGCCATTGTGGAGGCACTGAAATCCGGCATCCGGAGCGCAGGCTTCGATGAAAATATTGTGAACATTGTAGACGACACCTCCCGCCGCAGCGCAACGGAAATCATGGAGGCCACCGGCATCGTTGACCTCCTGATTCCAAGAGGCGGCGCGGGGCTCATCCGCGCCTGCGTCGAGCACGCGACGGTACCCTGCATTGAAACCGGAACGGGCATCTGCCATGTGTATGTGGACAAAGACGCAGATCTTGAAAAGGCCCTTTCCATCATCGTAAATGCCAAGACCAGCCGGCCTTCCGTCTGCAACGCCGAAGAGGTGTGTCTGGTGCACAGGGATATTGCGCAGACTTTCCTTCCGATGCTCAAAAACGCGCTGGTTGACGCGCGCGAGCAGGCGGGGCTGCGCCCGGTGGAACTGCGGCTGGACGCGGCTGCGCGCGCGATCATTCCCGGCACGCCCGCTTCGGCGCGCGATTTTGACACGGAGTTTCTTGATTATATCCTGGCCGTCGGCGTGGCCGATTCTTTGGACGCGGCTATCTGCCATATCCAGGCGCACTCGACGCATCACTCAGACGCCATTGTCACGGAGAATGAAGCTGCCGCCGCGCGCTTTACAGACGCGATTGACTCCGCCGCGGTCTATGTCAACGCCTCCACCCGCTTCACCGACGGCGGCGAGTTCGGTCTCGGCTGCGAGATGGGCATCTCCACGCAGAAGCTGCACGCCAGAGGCCCGATGGGACTCGACGAGCTGTCGACCTACAAATACATTATCCGCGGCAATGGCCAGATCCGATAAAAATTTTTGTCTTCCCTCTTGACAGCCGGCTCCTCCGGCGCTATAATGCAAAAAACCGTTGAAGAAGGGTGAGTAGATTCCAATCACGATTTCCTCAAGAGAGCCGCAGGCGGTGGGATTGCGGCAGGATCGCTGGAATTGAATGGACTTCTGAGGGCAATCAGAAAAGAAACAGCCGTTTCCCAGTATGTGCGACGGAGCAGGCGCTTCGTAATCAAACGCCAGCGTATGATGGTACGCATGAGTGGACGCAGAGATATGCGTCAAGCCGGGTGGCACCGCAGGAATGATCTCCTGTCCCAGCAATTTGTAATTGCCGGGACAGGAGTTTTTGTTTTTCCCAGGGAGGTTTTTCACATGAAACTGTATACCAAACGATGGCGCTTGCGCCGCGAAATCAAAGTTTTTTCTTCATCCCATACAACATAAACGTTACTTTGACTTTTGAAAGGTTGGTATTCCAAAATGAAAAAGATTCTTGCTCTCATTCTTGTCGCTCTGATGAGCGTTTCCATGTTTGCCGCGTGCGCCGCAAAGACGGAGCCCTCGGCCCCCGCTGAAACCGCATCGAACACCTCTTCCGCATCCGAAAGCAATGACACCGCTTCCACCGAAGCTTCTTCCGACGCCTCCTCCGAGACCGCTTCTGAGGCCGCGTCCTACACCATCGGCATCTGCAACTACGTCGACGACGCATCCCTCAACCAGATCGTTGAAAACATCCAGACGCAGCTCGCCGCCATCGGCGAAGAGAAGGGCGTCACCTTCAACGTCGAATACGACAACTGCAACGCCGACGCGAATCTCATGTCCCAGATCATCTCGAACTTCCAGGCCGACAACGCAGATCTTCTCGTCGCCGTCGCGACCCCGGTCGCCATGGCCATGCAGGCAGCCACCGAAGAGTCTGGCACGCCCGTCGTCTTCGCCGCCGTCTCCGACCCCGTCTCCGTCGGCATCGTCGATTCTCTGGAAGCTCCGGGCAGCAACCTCACCGGCACCTCCGACTATCTGGACACCGCTTCTGTGATGAACCTGATGTTCGTGCAGAACCCTGACATCAAGTCCGTCGGCCTTCTGTATGACGTCGGCCAGGATTCCGCCGCAACCGCCATTGCCCACGCAAAAGAATATCTCGAGAGCAAAGGCGTCGATGTGATTGAGCGCACCGGCACAAGTGTCGATGAAATTGCGCTGGCTGCGCAGGCTCTGGTCACGGACGGTGTGGACGCTGTCTTCACCCCGACCGACAACACCGTTATGAAGTCCGAGCTCACGATCTATGAAACCTTTGCCGAGGCCGGCATCCCCCACTACACCGGCGCTGACTCCTTCGCTCTGAACGGCGCGTTCCTCGGTTACGGCGTGGACTACGCAAACCTCGGTGTGGAAACCGCCAACATGATCGCAGACATTCTGCTGGGTGGCGCAGACCCCGCCGCAACTCCCGTCAAGACCTTTGACAACGGCACCGCCACCATCAACACCGACATCTGCCAGGCGCTCGGCATCGATTTTGACGAGCTGGCTGAGAAGTTCGCCCCGTACTGCACCAAGGTTCAGCCGATCGTCACCGCAGAGAGCTTTGACGAAGTCCAGTAACCTCAATCAAAAGCCGACTGCTTATTTTATCGGAACTACAACATAAACATAGAAAATCAGGGCAACAACAAATCATTCGGCAAGAGGATTCGGCGATAGATTTTGATGCAAGGCAAAGCTTGGAAGCGAAGGAATACTTGATGTATTTTGAGCTTTCAAACGCAGCATTGCAGCAAAAGATCCGTCGAAGCCCGCAGACGAATGGTTTGTTGCTGACCGCAAGGAGGAATTATGTCGCTGGATTCTATTTTAGGCCTCGGGCAGACCGCGCTGGAGCTGGGTCTGATGAGCGCACTGACAGTGCTTGCACTGTTTCTGAGCTATTCGATGCTCGGCGTGTGCGATCTGTCGACTGACGGCTGCTTTACCCTCGGCGCAACCGTCGGTGCAGCAGTCGCCATTGCGGGTCATCCGTACCTCTCGATTCCGGCGGCTATGCTGGCCGGCGTGGCCTCGGGCTTTGTGACGGCCATTTTGCAGACAAAGATGGGCGTCAACAGCCTGCTTGCAGGTATCATCGTGAACACTGCACTTTATTCTGTCAATATTGCCGTCATGGGCGGCTCGTCTGTTCTCAATATGAACAAGACGCCAAGCGTCTTTTCCGACATGAAAACGCTGCTCGACGGAACGGCGCTCTCCGGGCAGTATAAACTTGTCGTCAGCGCCATTGCCGTACTGCTGGTATCCGTTCTTCTGGGTCTGTTTTTAAAGACACGCCTCGGCCTTGCCATCCGCGCCACCGGCAACAACCCCGATATGGTCCGCTCGTCTTCCATCAACCCCGCGTTTACAACCATCATCGGCCTTTGCATCGCAAACTCGTTTACCGCGCTCTCGGGCTGCCTTCTGGCCCAGTCGCAAAAATCCGTGAACATTGACATCGGTTCCGGCATGGTGACCATTGCGCTGGCCTCGCTTCTCATCGGCCAGGTGTTCCTCGGCCGGAAGAAGCTTCCGCTGCGCATCTTCGGCATGGTGCTCGGCGCGTTCTTGTTCCGCCTGGTCTATACCATCGCGCTGCGCTTTGATATGCCGGCGTTCATGCTGAAGTTTGTCTCCGCAATCGTCGTCATCGCGGCCATTTCGATTCCGTATCTCAAAGAGCAGCTTCCGCTGCTGCGCCGCCGTATGGCGCACAAATCCGGAAGGAGGGCGTAACCATGCTGAAGCTTACCCATCTCTCCAAAACCTTCAACCCCGGCACGGAAGACGCCAAGCTCGCGCTGGACGATGTTTCGCTCCACGTCCGGCCCGGCGACTTCATCTCCATCATCGGCGCAAACGGCGCAGGCAAATCGACGCTCTTCGGCGCGATTGCCGGAAGCTTCATCACCGATTCCGGTGAAATCATGCTCGACGGCGAGGATATCACCCTCACGCCCGAGCACAAACGCTCCAAGAGCATCGGAAGGCTGTTCCAGGATCCCATGCGCGGCAGCGCGCCGGGCATGACGATTGAAGAAAATCTGGCTCTGGCCGCGGGCAAGGGCGGCTGGCTGCACCGGCTCACAAAGCAGGAGAAGCGGCAGCTGCGCGAGCGCGTGGCGCTGCTCGGCATGGGGCTTGAAAACCGCATGAGCCAGCCGGTCGGTCTTCTTTCCGGCGGCCAGCGGCAGGCGCTGACGCTGATGATGGCAACCTATAATCCCCCGAAGCTGCTGCTGCTCGATGAGCACACGGCGGCGCTCGACCCCGGTACGGCGGAAAAGGTTCTGGCACTTACCACAAGAATTGTGGACGAAAACCATCTCACCTGCCTGATGATCACCCACAACATGGCCTCCGCGCTGGAGCTTGGCAACCGGACGATTATGATGAACCAGGGCAAGATTGTTCTGGATGTTGCAGGCGAAGAGCGAAGCGCGCTGAGCGTCTCTGATCTTCTGGCCCGCTTCCGCGAAATCTCCGGCAAAGCGCTTGATAACGACCGCATGCTGCTGGTCTGAGCCGTTCTCCACCATTTTAAAGCCATAAAATTTCTGCGCAGTCTACGCTGACTGCGCAGTTTTTTTGCGAAAAAGTGCGATTTTTGATTTCTCCACATTTTTACATTTTTCTCAGAATTTGTTTGTTAGAATTGTATCGTTTCTTGGAAAACGTCACAAAACCGCCAAGAAAATTCGACAAAAAATTCAGAAAACGCAGGAGGAATCAAACATGAAAAAACGCCTGTCCGTGTCGCTTCTGGCTCTGGTTTTGCTGCTGCTCAGCCTATGCACACCGGTAGCAGCCGCATCGGGAACCGGCCATCAGATTTCCGTGAACATCTATCAGGTCACACTCGACAGCAGCAAACCCCTTGGCTACCAGAACCCCACCCTGATCGACACCATTACCGTCACCTGTACCGACAGCACCGGCCACAGCGGCTACAATCACAGTGTCCCGCTGAAGCTGTTCCATCCCAGCGCTCTCGGCCTTACAACCACCGATTGGACCGGCTACTCGTTCGCGGCCTATTTTAGTCCCAACGCCGTCCAGGGTACGTTTTACGACTGGACATCCAGCACCGTGAATGCCACCGCCAACGTTACGGGCAGCGAGCCGTATCCTTGCTCCAAGAACTTCTATCTGGTCTACAAAGGCGCAGAGCCCGATCCCGGCCCCGGCGGCGATGAGGACGAAACCTTCACCGTGACCTACACCGACGGCGTAAACGGCGCGGCTTTCGCCGATCAGGTTTACACCGTCAAATCCGGCGATCCAACCCCCACCTTCACCGGCACACCTTCGCGCAGCGGCTACCGCTTTAACGGCTGGCTGCCCGCTGTCTCTGAGACCGTGACCGCAAACGCGACCTATGTCGCGCAGTGGGAAAAGCTTGGCGGCGAGGAGCCCGAGCCGGGAGGCGATGAAGACGAGACCTTCACCATTACTTACACCGACGGCGTAAATGGCACAGCTTTCGCCGATCAGGTTTACACCGCCAAATCCGGCGACCCGACCCCCGCCTTCACCGGCACACCTTCGCGCAGCGGCTACCGCTTTAACGGCTGGCTGCCCGCTGTCTCCGATACCGTCACCGCAAACGCAACCTATGTTGCGCAGTGGGAAAAGCTCGGCGGCGAGGAGCCCGAGCCCGGCGGCGATGAGGACGAGACCTTCACCATTACTTACACCGACGGCGTAAACGGCGCGGCTTTCGCCGACCAGGTTTACACCGCCAAATCCGGCGCCCCGACTCCAGCCTTCTCCGGCACACCGTCGCGTGACGGCTACCGCTTCAACGGCTGGCTGCCCGCCGTCTCTGATACTGTCACCGCAAACGCGACCTATGTTGCGCAGTGGGAAAAGCTTGGCGGCGAGGAGCCCGAGCCGGGTCCTGGTCCTGCCCCCGGCCCCGGCCCGAAACCCGGCGGCGATGACGACCACGATCACAACCACGGCACCTCCGGCATCCTCCACGGTTTTTCCGCTGACGCGCACCTTGCCTATCTCTACGGCTATCCGGACGGCACCATCCGCCCCGAGGGCAATATCACGCGCGCCGAAGCTGTCACCGTCTTCTACCGGCTCCTGAGCGATTCGCGCCGCGAGGAGCTTCTGACATCCTACAACGATTTTATGGATGTCTCCCGCTCCGACTGGTACAATAAGGCCGTCTCCTCCATGGCCGCGGGCGGCTATGTGCAGGGCTACCTTGACGGGAACTTCCACGGAAATCTTCCGATCACCCGCGCGGAGTTTGTCAGCATCGCGGCAAGATTTGCCGTCTGCCCGCGCGGAACGGATACCTTCTCCGATGTCCCGGCCACTCACTGGGCAAGCCGCGCCATCTGCGCCGCGGCAAGCTACGGCTGGGTCACCGGCTACACCGACGGCACCTTCTGCCCCGACCAGCCGATCACCCGCGCAGAAGCCGCCGCCATTGTCAACCGCATGCTCAGCCGCGGTGTGTCCAAGGGCTATATCTGCAAAGGCGCCGTCCGCTTCCCGGACAACCGCACAACCGATTGGTATTACTACGAAATTCTGGAGGCCACCAACGACCACGAATACCGCAATGCCCGCCCCTTTGAACAGTGGCTCAGCACCGATGTTCCGCACAGCTACGATCTTGTCCGATACGAACGTCCATAAGATCATCTCCGGGCGCAGCTTCCGCTGCGCCCGGCTTTTTTGTTTTTGGGCTTGTTTGCCGGGCTGTTTGGCGGTATACTATAAATAGAATGACATATTAGCGCCAAATGGCGCAGAAATGACAAAACGCGGAGGAAACGCGATGAAAAAGCAATTTCTGGAGACCGGAAAAATTGTCTCCACCCATGGTCTGCACGGCGATGTCAAAATTCTCCCCTGGGCAGACAGCCCGGAGTTCCTGCTGGAGTTTGACCGGGTGTTCATCCAGCACCAGGAATACGCCGTAGAGGACGCGCGGGTGCAGAAAACGTGCGTGCTGATGAAGCTTGCGGGCATCGACACCGTGGAGGACGCGGCAAAGCTGCGCGACCAGGTGGTCTTTATCGCGCGCGACGATATTGAGCTTACGGACGGCACGCTGTTTATCCAGGATCTGCTGGGCCTTCCCGTGCTCGCGGACGGCGTTGAGATCGGCAAGCTGAAAGAGGTCATCTCCACGGGCGCAAACGACGTGTTTTTTGTGAAGGGCGAACACGAATATATGATCCCCGCCGTTCAGGAATACGTCCTGGAGCGGAACGTGGACGAGGGCTTTATCCGCGTCAGACTCATCGAAGGGATGCAGACCGATGCGCTTTGATATTCTGACGCTGTTCCCGGACGCGGTCGACGGCGTGATGCAGTCGAGTATTCTCGGCCGGGCCCAGAAAAAGGGCCTCATTGAAATTCATTCCCACCAGATCCGCGACTACACCACAAACCGCCAGAATCAGGTCGACGATTACCCCTACGGCGGCGGACGGGGCGCAATTTTGC
>CAKUCT010000008.1 GCA_934643765.1 uncultured Oscillospiraceae bacterium | reverse complement strand
CGCGCCGATACGGGTGAAGAGCTTGTCGACAATGCCGATGCGCGCGCTTGCGGCCGGGACGAAGCTTCCCATCTGCGCCATGAGGACAATCAGCGCCACCTGGCGCATGTAGGTGGATTTACCGGCCATGTTTGGGCCGGTGATGATAGCCGCGCGGCAGCCGTCCGCGCCGAGCACGGTGTCATTCGGGACGAAGAGCGTATCTTTGAGCATCTGCTCGACCACCGGATGCCTGCCCTGCGTGATGCGGATTTCGCCGGAGAGGTCAACCTCCGGGCGGCAATAGTGATTATGTACGGCGGTGTGCGCAAAACTGCACAGAACGTCGAGGCAGGCGATGGCCTGCGCCGTGCGCTGCACGCGCGCGGCCTGCTCGGAGACCTGCTTGCGCAGCTGCGTGAAAATTTCATATTCCAGGGCGACAATCTTGTCCTTCGCGCCCAGAATCGTCGACTCCAGCTCCTTGAGCTCCTGTGTGATATAGCGCTCGCCGGTAGACAAGGTTTGCTTGCGGATATAGTGCTCCGGGATGAGATTCAGCTGGCCCTTGGCCACCTCAATATAATAGCCGAACACGCGGTTATAGCCCACGCGCAGGTTCCGGATGCCGGTGGACTCCTTTTCGCGCGCCTCGATGGCCGTCAGCATGCCGGTGCCGCCGGACTGAATATCGCGGAGCTTGTCCAGCGTCTCGTTTGCACCGGGGCGGATCATGCCGCCTTCGCGCAGGACAAAGGGCGGATCGTCCACAATCGTGCGCTCGATGGCCTCCTTTAAATCCGAAAGCGTGTCGAGTTCTTCATAGATCTGCTTTAAAAGCGGGGCCTGCATGGTGCTGAGACGGTCATGGATGGCGGGCAGCACCGACGCGCCCTGGCCGAGTGCGACAAGGTCCCGGCAGTTGGCCGTGCCGGTGACGATTCTTGTCATCACCCGCTCATAGTCGGAGACATCGCGCAGGGAAAGCCGCAGCTCTTCGCGGTCGATGGTCTTGTCCACCAGCTCCTGCGTTGCGGCCAGACGTTTTCCGATCTGCGCGGGGCTCAGAAGCGGCCGCTCCATCCACGCGCGAAGAAGGCGCCCACCCATGGCGGTTTTTGTCTTGTCGAGAACGCCGAGCAGACTCCCCTTCTTTTCTTTCGAGCGCATGGTCTCCGTGAGCTCGAGATTACGCCGGGCTGTCAGATCCAGGCCCATATATTTGCCCGCGACATAATAGTCCAGCGCTCGGATATGCGGCAGATCGTTCTTCTGCGCGTCGCGCAGCGCGCACAAAAGCGCGCCCACGGCAATGACGGCGACCTCCTGCCCGGCAAGGCCGAGCGTGTCGAGCGGCTTTCCGAACTGCGATTCCACGGCGGCCTTGCAGAAGCTCAGATCAAACTGGTGGTCCTTGCTTCTTCCCATGCAGCAGCCAAGGCGCTGCGCGGCGACGGCGCGGATCTGCGCTGATTGCTCGGCCTCGCCGCCGAGCAGAAGCTCTGTGGGGCTGAAGCTGCCAAGCTCATTGCATACATCCTGCACCGCGTCGCTGGATTCAAAGGATGTGGCGCTGAACGCGCCGGTGGAAAGATCGCAGAACGCCGCGCCGAAGCGGCCGTCCGCGCCATAGACGCAGGCGTAATAATTGTTTTTGGACTCCTCCAGCATCGAGCTCTCGGTCACGGTGCCGGGCGTTACGATGCGGATGATGTCACGCTTGACAAGGCCCTTGGCAAGCGCAGGATCTTCCATTTGCTCGCAGATGGCGACCTTGTAGCCCTTCTGCACCAGCCGCGCGATATAGCTCTCTGACGAGTGGAACGGCACGCCGCACATGGGAACCTTATCCTCGGGGGCCTTATCCTTGGCATGGTCGCGGCTGGTCAGCGTGAGGTCAAGCTCCCGGGACGCAATGCGCGCGTCCTCGTCGAACATCTCATAGAAATCGCCCAGACGGAAAAAGAGGATGCAGTCAGGGTTCTGCTCTTTGACAGTGCGGTACTGCTGCATCATGGGCGTCAGTTCAGCCATGGTAAAACCTCCGAATCATTCAGGAATAGAAAAGCGCAGTAAGTTGCGGATGGAAAATCGAAAATGGGTCATTAGCCGGCAGTCTCGCCGGTCAGACTCCAGGTGGTGCAGCCGGTGATCTTCGCGTCGATGAACCGGCCGATCAGATCATCAGAACCCGGAAGGCGGACAAGCCGGCCGCCTTCGGTTCGGGCGGTGAGGTTGTCGCCGTCGCGGCCGTCGACCAAGACGCGCATGGTCCGGCCGACATAGGCCTGGTGGATCTCCAGAGAAATCTGGTTCTGCACCTGACAGAGCCGGTCAAAGCGGCGGTTCTTTTCCTCCTTCGGCGTCGGGTCCTCCATTTTGGCGGCAGGCGTTCCGCCGCGCGGAGAGAAGATGAAGGTAAACAGCGCGTCGTAGCGCACGCGCTCAATGAGGCTGATGGTATCTTCAAACTCTTCTTCCGTTTCGCCCGGGAAGCCGACAATGACGTCGCTTGTCAGAACAAGCTCCGGCATGATGGACCGTCCGTAGTCGACAAGCTCCAGATACTGCGCGCGGTTATAGTGCCGGTTCATGGTTTTGAGCACCCGGTCGTTGCCGGACTGGAACGGCAGATGGAACTGCTTGCAGATCTTTGGATATTTTGCAATCGTATCGAAGAGCTTGCGCGAGGCGTCCTTGGGGTGGCTGGTCATGAAGCGGAGCCAGAACTGGCCGGGAAGCTCGGCGATCTGCGCCATAAGATCGGCAAAATCGACGCCGCAGTCAAGATCTTTTCCGTAAGAGTTGACGTTCTGGCCGAGCAGAGTAATATCTTTATAACCGGCGGCGATGAGGCCCTTGACCTCGTCGAGAATTTCTTCCGGGCGCCGGGAGCGCTCGCGGCCGCGCACATAGGGCACGATGCAGTACGAACAGAAATTGTTGCAGCCGTACATGATGGACACCCACGCCTTGAGCCCGGACGAGCGCACGACGGGAAGACCCTCGGCAATATTGCCGGCGGAGTCTTCAGCGGCAAAAATCCGCTTGTTTTTCGTCAGCACAAATTGTAAAAGCTCCGGGAAGCGCCAGAGCTGGTGCGGGTTAAAAACGCCGTCGACATGGTGGTAGCTGTGCTTGATCTTGTCAACCACGGCGGGCTGGCCCATCATGCAGCCGCAGAGAAAAATCTTCTGCGAGGGGTGCCGGTTTTTTGTATGGACAAGCGCGCCGACGTTGCCGTAGACGCGCGTTTCGGCGTGCTCTCGGATGGCGCAGGTGTTGATGACGATGCAGTCTGCACCCTCTTCGGTGTCAGACATGCGGTAGCCGCAGGCGGCCAGCATGCCGCGGATGCGCTCGGAGTCAGCCTCGTTCTGCTGACAGCCATACGTATCGACGAAGGCCAGCGGTGTGCGGCCCTGGGATTTCCAGTAGTCTGCGATTTCGCGGCAGACGGCGCTCTGACGATCAAGCTCCTGCTGGGAGATGACGGTGGTTTGACGCTCCAAATCAGATTCCTCCGGTAATTATCAGATATCGTGACTTTACATTATATCACAGCCTGCCGGGCATTTCCATAACAGACCGGCAAAATACGCCCATTTTGCTGCTATTATACCAGAAAGCGGTCCGTGTTTCAATGTAAAGTATTCTCAAACGGCGGGAAAAGGGGAAAAAGCGCGCACAATTCACAAAATATTTACCCTTGCGCCGGGGGTGCAGAATTGCAAAACCGGGGCCGCTGTGGTAAACTGAAACAGATCATTTCCCGGGCGCGCCAACGGCGAGTCCGGAAGAAAACAGATGGCGATCAAACACAGATTCCGCCGCAAAGCGCGGCGGAGGGAAGGAAAAATACGATGAAATGTAACCATTGCGGCGCAGAGATTGCGCCGGAAGAGAAGGTATGCCCCGCCTGCGGGCAGGAGGTAGAAGAAACCGCTGCGGCCTGCACGCCGGAGACGGACACCGAAGAGGTACAGGGTCTGGATGAAAATGAGGCCCGCGCGGAAGACGAGACGGACGCGGCGGCGGAGGACGCAGAGCCTGCGCCGGAAGATGCGGAAGATGCCTGCGCGGCGTCAAGCGGCGAGGCGGAACCGACCGATCCCACTCCGGCGCAGAAAAAATCCAAGCGCGGCCTGGTGATTGGCTGTGTGGCGGGCGCGCTGGCGCTGGTGGCGGTATTTGCCGCCGTGAAGATCAGCAAAGACGCCAAGACGCCGAAGGCGGACGAGATGCCCGCGGCTTCACAGAGCGAGTCTGCGCAAAACGAAGGCACACAGGGCAGCGTGATGCACACCAACGAAGCGGGCTACACCTCCTACACCGCGACGGCGGAGCAGCTCGACGACGCGGAGCTGGCGCTCGTGATTGCCACCTGCGGCGGCAAGGAGATGACCAACCGCGATCTGAACCTCTATTACTGGCAGCAGTATTATACGTTTGCCAACAATTACGGCTCGTACCTGAGCTATCTGATGGACAGCACCAAGGGTCTGGACGAGCAGGCGTACAGCGAAGAGCAGACCTGGCAGCAGGCGTTCTTGTCCGGCGCGGCGGATATGTTCCATTCCATTGCCGCGCTCAATCTCGAGGCGGACGAAGCGGGCTTCGAGCTTCCGGAAGAGGATGAAAATGAAATTGCCGCCATTCCGGAGAGCCTGGACGCGACGGCGGCCTACTATGGCTTTGACAGCGGCCTTGCCTATCTGCAGGCATCGTTTGGCCCGGCGGTCAGCGTGGAGGACTATCTGGCGTTCGTGCGCGACAATATGCGCGCTTCGCGCTATATGCAGAAGCTGATTGACGAGATTGCGCTGACCGACCAGGAAATCAGCGATTACTATGATGAAAACGCGGAAACATACGAAGCTAACCGCGTGCTGAAGGTGGATAAGCCGCTGGTGAACGTGCGGCACATTCTTGTCATGCCGCAGGAGCAGGACGAGAACGGCGAGTACACCGTCGCGGCCTGGATCGAGGCCGAGCAGAAGGCGCAGAAGATTCTGAACGAGTGGCAGTCCGGCGAGGCGACGGAGGATTCTTTCGCGGCGCTGGCTGGGGAATATTCCGAGGATCCCGGCAGCGCTTCCAACGGCGGGCTGTACACCGATGTGTACCCCGGCCAGATGATCGACGAGTTTGACGCATGGTGCTTTGATGATGCGCGTCAGGCTGGCGATACGGCCATCGTGAAGACGGACTACGGCTATCATATCATGTATTACGTCAGCCAGGGCGAAGAGATCTACTGGCTGGAGACGGCCCGGGGCGATATGCTCAGCGAGCGCTCGGTTGAGCTGGAGGACGCGCTGCGCGAAAAGTATCCGATGGAGACGAACTTCGACGACGCGGCGATCTTCGATGTGCAGGCTGAGTCGCGCGCAGCCGCGGCAGAGCAGGCGGCAGCGGAAGAGGCTGCAGCCCAGGACCAGACCGGCGCGGACGAAAGCGAGCAGAGTGCGGACGCTGCTGGCGGCGCGTCCGATTCAGAAGCAGAGTAAAAACAGCACAGATCAGGTTTTCACAGGAGGCGGTAGTTGATGCAAAGAAAGCTGCTGTTTTTTGTCAATCCCACGGCCGGCCACTCGGAAATCCGCGGAAGCCTCATGCAGGTCATCCAGATTTTCACGGCCGGCGGCTATGAAGTAACGGTTCACCCCACGTCTTCCCCACGTGATCTGACGCGGCAAATTGCCGCGCGGGCGGCGGAATATGATCTGGTGGTCTGCACCGGCGGAGACGGCACGCTCAATGAAGCCGTTTCCGGCCTTATGCAGCTGCTGCCGGCGGACCGGCCGCCGCTGGGCTATATTCCGGGCGGGACGGTCAACGATGTGGCAAAGACGCTGGGACTGAGCCTGGACCCGGTTCTGGCCGCGCAGGATATTGTGACGGGGCGGGAGTTCCCGATCGACATCGGCGCGTTCGGGAAGGACCGGTGGTTTGTCTACGTGGCGGCATTCGGCCTGTTTACGGGCGTGCCGTATCAGACGCCGCAGGAGGATAAGCAGGTGCTCGGGCGTCTGGCCTATTTCCTGCACGGCGTCAAGGCGCTCGGCGAGGTGAAGCCCATTCACGCGCGCGTGGAGACGGCGGGACAGGTCATGGAGCTGGACATACTCGACGGGCTGGTCTGCAGCACGACGTCGGTCGGCGGCGTGCTGGCGCTCGACAGCCTTGGCATCAGTCTCAACGACGGACAGTCGGAGATGATTCTGGTGCGGGATATCAAAAATCTTGTGGATTTCAACAATGTCAGCACGGCACTTTTGAAAAGTGACTTCAACGAGAATGAAAACATTGTCTCGCGGAAGGTACAGCGCGTGCGCTTCGTGTTTGACGAACCGGTCTCCTGGACGCTCGACGGTGAGTACGGCGGAACGGTCCGGGATGTTGAAATTGTGAACCATCAGCGGGCAATCAATATCATTGTTCCGCGATAAAATGCCCGGACGGGCCGGAAGAAGGATTGCATCATGTTACAGAAAATCGCGGAAATTGTCCGCCGGGCGGGCGATATCATCCTGCAGGCGGACGGCGACAAGGCTGTGGAGCAGAAGTCCAGCCGCCACGATCTGGTGACGAAGTATGATAAAGCGGTGCAGGCGTTTTTATACCGGGAGCTTCTGAAAGCGGTGCCGGAGGCCGGCTTTGTCGGCGAAGAAGACGATGTGCGCCAGACGGTGAACCACAGCTGCCGCTTCATTGTCGACCCGATTGACGGCACGACAAACTTCATCAAGGGCCTCAAGCGCAGCTGCGTGTGCGTGGCGTTTGCGCGCCGCGGCATCATTGAGCTTGGCGTGGTGTACAATCCGTACTGCGACGAGATGTTCACGGCCGAGCGCGGCCGCGGCGCGTGGCTCAACGGCGTGCCGGTGCACGTCAGCGATTGTCCGATGGAAAAGGCGCTGGCCTATGCAGGCATGTCGCCATATTATCCGCAGTGTGCCGAGGAGACTTTCCGCCTGGCGCGGCTGCTGCAGACGCAGTGTATCGACCTGCGCCGCTCGGGCTCTGCCGCGCTGGAGCTGTGTGATGTGGCCTGCGGGCGGGCAGACGTGTATTATGAGTGCCGGCTGAGCCCCTGGGACTACGCGGCGGCGAGCCTGATTGTGGAGGAGGCCGGCGGCCACGTGGCAGACATGCAGGGAGCACCTTTGCAGTTTGAAGAAAAGACGTCCGTCGCTGCGGCGAACGGGCCGTGCTGGCAGCCGCTTTTAAAAATGGCGGCGCTGGCAGCAGGAAAATAAGACTGCTGACAGACCGGCCAAAGTGGGGGCCATGCGCTCCGCGCGCGGATGCGGACCGGGCGAAAAATCAGAAAACGGGCAAGACACCGCAGAGGACTGCGGTGTCTTACTTTTTTCGCAGTTTGTTTACAAATTATTTATAAGATAAGGTATTGACAAGTGCGGTGGGTGGTGGTAAACTGCGTTTAGCACTCAGGGATAAAGAGTGCTAAACCAATAGGAGGGATGATCATGGAACTGACAGACAGAAAAAAACAGATCCTGCGCGCGATCGTAGACAGCTACATCCGCACGGCGGAACCCGTCGGCTCCAAGACGATCTCCCAGATGCCGGGCATGGATTTCTCCCCGGCAACGATCCGCAATGAAATGGCGGACCTGACCAGCATGGGACTTCTCGAGCAGCCGCATACGTCGGCCGGGCGCATTCCGAGCGCGGCGGGCTACCGGCTGTATGTCGACGAGTTGATGCAGGACTACAGGCTTTCGATGGATGAAACAAAGACCATCAACCAGGCCATGGAAGTCAAGATGCAGGAAGTTGACAAGATGATCTCGCAGGTCGGCAAGCTGGTCTCCAAGATGACAGACCTTCCCGCCTACGCCGTGACAGCCAGAAGCGCGTCGCGGACAGTCAAACGGTTCGATCTGATTCTGGCAGAAGCAGGCAGCTTTATTTTGGTTGTCATGCTCAGCGACAATCAGGTGCAGAATAAGCTTATCCGCCTGCCGGTGGATGTGTCGCAGGAGGATCTGCGGCTGCTGTCGGCGGTATTGAACGCAAGCCTCACGGAGCTTCCGGCCGAGCAGATCACACCCGAGCTTCTGGCGAGGATTTCAAGAAGCGCTGCGGGCGCGGCAAGTCTTGTACCGGTGATTGTGGACTACACGGTAGAGCTTCTGCGGCAGACGCGCAGCGAGGTCTATATGACCGGCCAAGCAAAGCTGCTGGGCCAGCCGGAGTACCACGACGTGGAAAAGGCGCAGGAGGTTCTGACAAGTCTCGATGAAAACGTCATCTCCAATCTTCCGGCGACGCTTTCTTCCGGCAAGACACAGATTCTGGTCGGGCCGGAAAATGTGGCAAAGGAGCTCAAGGACTCCAGCGTCGTGATTACGAAGTTTGACATTGGCGACGGCATGCAGGGCATGATCGGTGTCGTCGGACCGACACGAATGGACTACGCAAAGATCACCGCAAGGCTCAGCTACTTCGCGGAGAATCTTGGACGGATGTTTGCAAAGCCGCAGCAGGCGGCGCTGAACGAACCGGAACTTCCGGAAAAAACGAAAGAAGGATAGCCACGGAGGCATTTTGATATGAGTCAGGAAACGAAAAACACAAACGAACAGCCGAAGGACGAAATCGTAACCGAGCAGGTTCCCGAGACAAAAGAGCCCGTTCAGGAGCCGGAGCAGCCGAAGCAGGAAGCCAAAGCGGAACCGGCCAAGGAAGAGCCGAAGAAGCCTTCGGCGGAAGAAACGCTGAAGGCGGAGCTTGCAAAGGAGCACGATAATTATCTCCGGCTGGCCGCGGAATATGATAACTTCCGCAAGCGCAGCCAGAAGGAAAAAGATGACCTCTACACCGTCATCAAGGCTGAAACCGTCGGCAAGTTCCTGCCGGTCTATGACAATCTGGAGCGGGCGCTTGCGCAGGAAACGGCAGATGAGGCGTATAAGAAGGGCGTGGAAATGACCATGAACCAGCTGGTGAAGGTCATGGAGGGCCTGGGCGTCACGGGCTTCGGCGAGATCGGAGAGCAGTTTGATCCGACCCGGCACAACGCCGTGATGCATGTAGAACAGGAGGGCCTGGGCGAGAATGTGATCGCCGAGGTGTTCCAGAAGGGCTTCATCGTCGGCGAAAAGGTGATCCGCTTCGCGATGGTGAAGGTCGCAAACTAATCTTCACACTTCCACTTTGGGAGTTGAACATATTTCGCATTTCCCATATTTCAATTTGTAAATAGATTCACCGGATTAGGAGGATTTTTATTATGAGTAAAATTATTGGTATTGATCTTGGCACAACCAACAGCTGTGTAGCAGTTATGGAAGGCGGCGAGCCCGTCGTTATCGCAAACGCCGAAGGCAACCGTACAACCCCGTCTGTCGTCGCATTCTCGAAGACCGGCGAGCGTATGGTCGGTCAGGTCGCAAAGCGTCAGGCTGTCACGAACCATGAGCGCACCATCGCTTCCATCAAGCGTCACATGGGCACCGATTATAAGGTTGACATCGACGGCAAGAAGTACACCCCGCAGGAAATCTCCGCAATGATCCTTCAGAAGCTGAAGGCCGACGCAGAGGCTTATCTGGGCGGCACCGTGACAGAAGCTGTCATTACCGTTCCTGCATATTTTAACGACGCACAGCGTCAGGCGACCAAGGATGCCGGCAAGATTGCGGGTCTGGATGTCAAGCGTATCATCAACGAGCCGACGGCCGCAGCGCTTGCCTATGGCGTTGACAAGGAAGCCGAGCAGAAGATCATGGTATATGATCTTGGCGGCGGCACGTTCGATGTGTCCATCCTGGACATCGGCGACGGCGTTATCGAGGTTCTGGCAACCAACGGCAACACCCACCTCGGCGGCGATGATTTTGATGACTGCATCATCAAGTACCTCGTTGACGAGTTCAAGAAGGCAGAAGGCATTGACCTGTCGAACGATAAGGTTGCCATGCAGCGTCTGAAGGAAGCGGCTGAAAAGGCAAAGATCGAGTTGTCCGGCGTGACCACCTCGAACATCAACCTGCCGTATATCACCGCCGACGCAACAGGCCCGAAGCATCTGGATGTAACGCTGACGCGTGCAAAGTTCAACGAACTGACCGCGCATCTGGTTGAAGCGACTGTCGGCCCCGTGAAGCAGGCCATGGCAGACGCTGGCCTGACGGCAAATGATATTTCCAAGGTCCTGCTGGTTGGCGGCTCGAGCCGTATCCCCGCTGTGCAGGAAGAGGTCAAGAAGCTCACCGGCAAGGAAGGCTTCAAGGGCATCAACCCCGACGAGTGCGTGGCAGTCGGCGCAGCCATCCAGGGCGGCGTGCTTGGCGGCGACGTGAAGGGCCTGCTGCTGCTCGACGTTACCCCGCTGAGCCTTGGCATTGAAACCATGGGCGGCGTGTTCACCAAGCTCATCGAGCGCAACACCACCATCCCGACCAAGAAGAGTCAGGTCTTCTCGACCGCAGCTGACAACCAGACCTCTGTTGAGGTCCATGTCCTGCAGGGCGAGCGCGAAATGGCCGCTTACAATAAGACCCTTGGCAAGTTCCAGCTGACTGGCATTGCTCCGGCACCTCGTGGTGTCCCGCAGATCGAGGTCACGTTCGACATCGACGCCAACGGTATCGTGAACGTCTCTGCAAAGGATCTTGGCACGGGCGCAGAGCAGAAGATCACCATCACCGCTTCTTCGAACCTCTCCAAGGAAGATATCGACAAGGCCGTCAAGGAAGCCGAGCAGTATGCCGCGGAAGACAAGGCCCGTAAGGACGAGGTTGACGCGCGCAACGCGGCCGATCAGGTCATCTATCAGTCTGAGAAGACCTTGAGCGAGATGGGCGACAAGGTTTCCGAGAGCGACAAGGCACCGGTTCAGGCAGCCATCGAAAAGCTGAAGGAAGCCCAGAAGGGCACCGATGTTGAAGCCATCAAGGCCGCAACCGACGAAGTGCAGAAGGCGTTCTACGCCGTCTCTGAGAAGCTCTATAAGAACGCGGCGCCGCAGGGCGATCCGAACGTGGCGGGCCAGAACCCCGGCGCAGGTGCGCAGGGCGGCAGCCAGCCGGGCGACGATGGTGTGGTCGACGCAGACTACGAAGAGGTCTAAGTTCTGATGAAGTCCAATGGGGCGGAGATTCTCCGCCCCACTTGGTTTGAGGAAAACTCTGAATGGGTTCAGAGCTTCTCTAAAAAGAGGTGAAACATATGGCAGATCAAAACAAACGAGATTATTATGAGGTTCTGGGCGTCGAGAAAAACGCATCCGATGCGGAGATCAAGAAGGCTTATCGTAAGCTTGCCATGAAGTACCATCCCGACCAGAACCCGGGTGATAAATCGGCAGAGGAAAAATTCAAGGAAGTCAACGAGGCCTATGAGGTCCTGTCTGACGCAGATAAGAAGGCGCGCTACGACCAGTATGGATTCGCAGGCGTTGACCCGAACTTCAACCCGAACGCGGGCGCGGGGTTTGGCGGCTTTGGAGGATTCGGCGGCTTCGGAGATCTGGGCGATATTTTTGGCGATTTCTTTGGCGGCGGCGGAGGTTCCGCTTCCGCACGCAGAACGGGCCCCAGCAAGGGCCAGAACGTGGTCGCTGAAATTGAGATCAGTTTTGAGGACGCAGCGTTCGGCTGCGAGCAGCAGATCACCTATCAGCGCATCGAGTCCTGCCCGACGTGTCACGGCTCGGGCTGCAAGGACGGCGCGCAGCCGGAAACGTGTTCGTACTGCCGCGGCAGCGGCACGGTTCGCACGCAGCAGAATTTTATGGGTATGACCATGCAGTCGCAGCAGCCGTGCCCGAAGTGCGGCGGCGCGGGCAAGATTATCAAAGATCCCTGCCAGACCTGTAAGGGCAAGGGCAAGGTGCGCCACACCAAGACGCTGAAGGTTTCCGTGCCTGCGGGCATTGACGACGGCCAGTCGTTCCGTGTGCGCGAAGAAGGTAACGTCGGCTCCAACGGCGGCCCGAACGGCGATCTGCTGGTGACGGTTTCCGTGCGCAAGCATCCGCTCTTTACAAGAGACGGGGCAAACGTCCTGTGCCAGATGCCGATTTCCTTCACGCAGGCAGCGCTCGGCGCGACGATTGAAGTGCCGACGCTCGACGGCAAGGTTCGCTACAACATCCCCGAGGGCACGCAGACCGGCACGACGTTCCGTCTGCGCGGCAAGGGCATTCCGTATGTCGGCTATAAAACGCGCGGCGATCAGTTTGTGACCGTGGTTGTGGAGACGCCGACAAAGCTGACGAAGGAGCAGAAGGAGATGCTGCGCAAGCTGGAAAACGGCGGCGACGACAGCCAGCCCAAGAAAAAGGGTTTTTTTGAAAAGCTGAAGGAAGATATTTAAACACGTTATATTACAAAAGTCCGTTCTGAGAAATCTCAGAACGGATTTTTTGTGCTTTTTTACGCGGTAAACGTGTACCGGATCAAGGTTCCCTTGCCGTCGCCGGTGGTAATGACCGTGTCGCCGGAGGCGTTCCGGCCGGAGTCGATCACGGGGAAGCGGCCGTTTTGCGCAACATAGCTTTCGGGGCTCTCGGCCTCGATTTCCTTGAATTCCTTTTTGGCGTGCGCGTTGCCGCCGCAGGGGTTGATGGTCTCAATCATCACTTCATATTCGTTCATATGCGTGCTCCTTTCCGCCGCATCGCGGCGCTTTTGTATAGTGTACCACATGGAGATGAAAAGTTGCAAATGGGCATAGCGCACAATTTGGGGGGCGATATTCCGACGGAAGGGCTCGGCAAATGCGGCGTTAACGCGTCCAGTGTGCAATCCTGATTCCCAAAACGCGAAACTCGCCGTACACGAAAGCATCATTTGCTGTCAGATGGTATGTCTGTGAAAAGCCGAGACTGTCATAATCTGCAAGTGTATCTGCAATTTGTGCGCCGCCAAGCGTTACAAATGGATGCTTTCCCGGGTCGGTGCTTCCAATCAAGCGGAATCCCTCCAGGGCGACCAGAAGGCTCCAACAAATCAGAATGCCGAAAATGATGTTTGAAATTTTCTTTTTCATATCTGCACCCCTTCTCTTTACGATTTTTGATGGGCTGGATATCTTATATACTACCATGCGGCTGGAAGGATTTGCAAGACGCAGTAAGACCACATGCGGGCAATTTGTCGCTATCATCTGAATATCCACTTTTCAAGAATCCACTTTCCACGTTTGGCGCGGGCGCGCGCGGCGAAATATCCACCTTTTTATCCACTTTCCATCCGGCAAAGCGCAAAAAAGCAGGAGAGGAAGTGTTTCCTCTCCTGCTTGCGTTATGTGTTATTCTTCCGGGCTGAACTGGTCTTTCCCGACCGAGCAGAGGGGGCAGACCCAATCCTCAGGGACTTCTTCCCAAGGTGTGCCGGGGGCTACGCCATTGTCGGGATCGCCGAGCTCGGGATCATAGACATAGCCGCAGATATCGCAGACGTATTTCATAGTTGATTCCTCCGGTTGAGATTATTTGCCGAAGTAGCGGTCCAGCAGGCCCTTGAGCGCGCGGCCGTGTCGGGCCTCGTCCTTCGCCATTTCATGGACGGTGTCGTGGATGGCGTCGAGGTTCAGCTGCTTTGCCTTCTTGGCCAGATCGAACTTGCCCTGCGTTGCGCCGAACTCGCAGTCCACACGCCACTTGAGGTTGTTCTTCGTGCAGGCCTTCATGTTGCTCTCAAGATCGGAGCCGAGCATCTCAGCAAACTTTGCAGCGTGCTCTGCCTCTTCGTAAGCGGCCTTTTCCCAGTACAGGCCGACTTCCGGATAGCCCTCGCGGTGGGCAATGCGGGCCATGCAGAGGTACATGCCGACTTCGCTGCACTCGCCGTTGAAGTTTGCCATCAGCTGGTCGAAAATGTACTTCTTGTCTTCCTCGGAGATGTCGGGGTTGTTCTTCACGGTCGTGCCATAGACACCGAACTCATGCTCTGCAGCCAGCTTCAGCTCGCCCTTGACCTCTTCGAACATGTTGCTCTTGGCGTGGCAGACGGGACATTCCGCCGGAGCCGCTTCGCCTTCGTAGATGTAACCGCAAACCTTGCAAACGAACTTCTTCATGATAAAATCCTCCATTTTTTGTTTATAAAATCGTAATTGTGTTTTTTATAGAGAGCGAAGGCGGCGTTTAATGGACATCCTTCGCCTTTATACAATGTGGGCACAAGCCGTAAAAGCTGAGCCGGTAATCTGTGACCGTGCCGCCGGCCTTCTGGTGGACATCCTGCAGGAAATCATCGTCCAGATTGATATCCATCAGGTCCAGCACCGCGTTGCAGCGGGTGCAGACGAAGTGGGTGTGCGGCGCGGTATTTCCGTCGAAGCGTTCCAGGCCGTTGACCGTGCCGACGGAGATGACCAGGCCCTCCTCCTTGAACATGGACAAGTTCCGGTAGACCGTGCCGAGGCTCAGGTCCGGAAAGGTGGGCTTGAGACTCTGGTAGACCCATTCGGCTGTCGGATGACAGGTCGTGCCGCGGACGCAGGCTAAAATCGCGTCGCGCTTGCGGCTGTGTTTTCTGACAGGTTCCATAGTGTTTGCTCCAAAACAATAATAATTCTTATTACAGTTATGAGTATACACAATAAATCCTGGTTTGTAAAGAGGTTTTTGAAAAATATTTTTTAAGAGCCTGTTTCCAGGCCGGTGACGAGCTGTACCAGCGCCTGCGCGAAAATCCGGGCCGAGCGCAGCGCCTGGGAAAGTGTGTTCCCGGTTGCGCCGAATTCGCAGAGCATAGAACCCGGGCGCTCGTGCTGGTTGAACCGCTCGGTGCGAAGGTCGATATCGCGGCAGAGCCCGGGTGCGGCGCGGTTCAAGAGCGCCTGGAGCTTCAGCGCGTTGGAGAGGTTCGCCTGCCAGTCCGGATGTGTGAGCCCGCCTTCGTCCGTCCCGACGACCAGCATCAGCTTTGCGCACGCTTCGCCATCGACATCCGCTGTGAGCGCGGCCTGGCCGCCATCCGCCGCCTCTACGGCGTCGCGGTGCACGTCCAGGACAATCTGGATGGAAGGATATTCGGTCAGATACTGTTCGATGGTTTTCCGCATGCGCTCGTAGGCCCCGTCGTAGCTTGGATAGTCATTGATGGCGGTGTCGTGAAGGACTTCAATACCGGCGTCCTCCAGAATCCGGGCAATTTCGCTGCCCACGCGGATGACCGAGCGCGCGGCATCCTGTGTGCGAAGAACGTCGGTCGGCGTGTATTCGTAGCCGGGCTCCTGCGTGTAAGCCTCTGACGAGTGCGTGTGGACAATGAGAACCTTCGGCCCATCGACGGAAAAATCGAGCGTGGACGGCTGCAGCAAGAGCGCCTGCTTGTCCACCGGATAGGTGCACTGCCCGGCAATGTAGATGCTGTCGGCCTCTTCCGGCAGGAAAACAAGCGGCGCGCCGGCGGACGCAGATTTTGAATTGGCTTCTTGCTCCGTCTTAATATCCTGCTCCTGCCCGGATGCGGCCTGCTCCGGGTTGGACTGCGGCTGCGCGCCGGCCGGGGCAGTGGCGGCACTATCAGATGTGTCAGATGTAGAAGATGTATCAGATATGTTGGAGGCCGGGCTTGTCCATGCGGGCATATACTCTGTTTTCTGCACCAGCGGCACCGGCTCCGGCGCGACGTCAACCCGCCAGAGCGTGGGCTTTTGTGCCTGCCGGAGGGCCAGACAGAGCTGAACCTGCTCGGCCAGCCGGATCAATGATGCGCAGAGCATCAGCGCAACGCAGAATGTATGAAGCTTTTGCCGGTTCATAAAATCACCCCTGTCCTATCAGTCTATGCGGAAAATCCAGGAAAAGAACCGGATTTTTCGGGGCGATTTTTTTCTTCTTCGACGCAACAGGCATTGAATTTGGCCGGCAGATCGTATATAATAATTTTAACTTTTGAGTTGGAGTGGAGGTACGCTGCATGGGGCAGGTTCTGGCGGTGATATCCGGAAAAGGCGGCACCGGCAAGACATCCCTGTGCGCCGGTGTTGCCGGGTGCCTTTGCATGGAGGGCGGGCGCGTTCTGTGCATTGACGCAGATCTTGGCCTGCGCAACCTCGACATTTCGCTCGGCATGGCCTCGGAAGCGGGGCTCGCGTTCACAGACGTGATGCAAGGCGCGTATGATCTTTCGCAGGCGCCGTATGCGGCGGGCTTTTCGCAGCTGCAGCTTCTGACGGCACCGGTTCTGGCCCGCGCGGAGGAACTGGAGCCGGAAGCGTTCGGCAGAATGATCGACCAGGCGCGGACGCAGTATGACTGGGTGCTCATCGATGCGCCTGCGGGCGTCGGCGCAGGATTTGATCTGGCGGTCCGGTTCGCAGATGAGTTGATGGTAGTTTGCCTCGCGGACCCTGCGTCGCAGCGCGACGCGGCGCGCGCAGCGGAACTTGCGCTGCAGCGGCGGGAGATTCCTGCGCGGCTGGTTGTCAACCGCGTCAGCCCCCGGCTGTTTCAGAAAATGCGCGCGACGATCGACGATGTGATGGACAGCGTGGCGCTGCCGCTTCTGGGCATTGTCCCGGAGGACGCGGACGTGACGCTGGCTGCGGTCGAGGGCAAGCCTCTTTGCCAGTATACCTATCGGGGCGCGGCCCTGGCGTGTCTGCACATTGCGCGCAGGCTGCAGGGAAAGCGCGTTCCGCTGATGAAAATCCGGCAGACATTTGCCGGCATGTGAACAAAGGAGTTGAGAAGAAATGAATATCACCCTCATGGCGCATGATAAGAAAAAAGAGCTCATGGTGCAGTTCTGCACCGCGTATAAGTCGATTCTTTCCAAGCACAGCCTGTCTGCCACGGCGGCAACCGGGCGTCTTGTCTCAGAGGCAACCAATCTTCCTGTCGCGCTGTTCCTGTCCAAAAATCAGGGCGGCCATCAGCAGGTCGACGCGCGCATTGCGTACAATGAGATTGACCTGGTTATCATGTTCTCCGACCCGAACGACACGGACCCCTGGGAAGATCAGCGCATCATGCGCACGCTCAGGCTCTGCGATATGCACAATGTCCCCTGTGCGACAAACCTTGCCTCGGCAGAAATGCTGATTCTTGGCCTGCAGCGCGGCGATCTGGACTGGAGAATGATGGTCAAATCCAAAAAGTTGCACTGAGCATAATTTCATAAGCCGCTGTGACGCGGAAGCAGTAACGCATGGATGCCGGACAGAGAGGAAATCACAACGCTGAAAGATTTCTGCGGTCTGCTGCGTGAAGGACATCCGCCGAGCGGGCGTATAAGAAAGGTTCCCTTTCGAAATCGCCGGGCTCCGCCCCGTCAGCGCGGATCAGAGGAAGAGCCTGGCTCTTTGAACTTGGGTGGCACCACGAAGTATCTTTGGTACTCTCGTCCCAATCGCTTGGGGTGAGAGTGCCTTTTTATTTACGCAGGAGAAAGCCCGGACGGAATAACCTCGCGAGCTTGTCCGCCCCCTGCAGAATGGTGCATTTTTGAAATTTCAACAATATTATAGATTCAACATAGAGAGGAACACAGACATGGCACAAATCAGACCGCACACGCTCTCCGGTTTTATGGAGCTGCTTCCGGGGCCACAGGCCCAGATGGAGGCGATGATGGAAATTCTGCGCAGGACCTACAGCTTATACGGCTTCTGCGCGCTCGATACCCCGGCGATTGAGGCAGCGGACGTGCTGCTGGCCAAGGGCGGCGGCGAAACGGAAAAGCAGATCTACCGTTTTCAGAAGGGAGACAGCGATCTGGCGCTGCGCTTCGATCTGACCGTCCCGCTGGCAAAGTACGTGGCGCTTCATTATAATGAGCTCTCGTTCCCCTTCCGCCGCTATCAGATCGGCAAGGTCTACCGCGGCGAGCGCGCGCAGCGCGGCCGGTTCCGCGAGTTCTATCAGGCGGACATTGACATCATCGGAGACGGCAAGCTCTCGATCGTCAACGAAGCGGAAATCCCGTCGATCATCTATAAGACCTTCCGGACCATGGGCCTGCAGCGCTTCCAGATCCGCGTCAACAACCGCAAGATTTTGAACGGCTTCTACGCGATGCTGAATCTTTCGGAAAAATCGGGTGACATTATGCGCACCGTGGACAAGCTCGACAAAATCGGCCCGGAGAAGGTCAGCGAGATTCTGGTTGACGACTGCGGTCTGACGCGCGAGCTTGCAGACGAGATCCTGAAGTTCATCGCCATCCGCGGCACAAATGCCGAGGTGCTGGAGAGTCTGGAGGGCTACCGCGGCAAAAATGAGGTCTTTGACCAGGGCCTGGATGAGCTGACGACGGTGACAAAATATCTGGCGGCCTTCGGTGTGCCGGAGGAGAATTTCGCGGTTGACCTCACCATCGCCCGCGGTTTGGACTACTATACCGGCACGGTCTATGAGACGACGCTTCTCGACCATCCCGAGATCGGCTCGGTCTGCTCCGGCGGCCGGTATGATAACCTGGCCGAATACTACACCGACCGGCAGCTGCCCGGCGTCGGCATTTCCATCGGCCTGACTCGGCTTTTCTATGTGCTTTCCGAGCAGCAGATGCTGAATTCCAATTGGCCCACGGCGCCGGCGGACGTGCTGGTGCTGCCGATGACGGAGGATCTGACGCCAGCCATCGCGCTTGCAACCGAGCTCCGGGAAAAGGGCATCCGCGCCCAGCTCTATACAGAGGCAAAGAAGTTCAAGGCGAAAATTCAGTACGCCGACAAGTTGGCGATTCCGTATGTCATCTTCCTGGGCGAAGACGAGATTTCCGCCGGCACGCTCTCGGTCAAGGATCTCAAGGCCGGCGAGCAGGTGACGGTTTCGCGCGAGAACGCGATTGAAATTATCCTGGACGGTATTGCAAGATCCCGCCAGGGTACCATTCTCAAGTAAACCTATTTTTAATATGCATTCTACACAAGAAGGAAGGATAACACTATGATGCAATCCAGAACCCATACC
>CAKUCT010000007.1 GCA_934643765.1 uncultured Oscillospiraceae bacterium | reverse complement strand
CCATAGGCCAGATACGCCGTGTCGGCTTTCGTGTTCTGCTCATCATAGGCAAAGAGGCTGTTGGTCTTTCTTGTCCGGCTCTCTTTGTCGATCAGCGGATTGCTGCTGCTGACGGTGAGCGTGATCGAAAGCTCCGTGCCGCAGTCGAGTTGATTCTGTGTCTGGTTCACAAAGCGCTGCGCTTTGCTTTTCAGACTGTCCAGCACCCAGCGGTAGCGATAGGTGCGGCTGTTGACCTGAATCAGCTCGTTGTTTGCCGACGAGACCGTTTTTGTAAAGGTCTTCTTGCCGGTCGAGAGGGTAATTTCAAAGGTGAGGCTGCTCGCGGTATCCGTAACGGGGTTGTTGCAGTAAAAATCGACCGTCAGCTCCTCGGCGTTTTTGATGGAGATATCGGGGCGGAGCTTGTCGGTCGTGTCGACCTGCGCCAAATCGCCGCCGTAGTAGCCCACACGCGCGCCCGCGTTCAGCCGCGCCTTGCGCGCGCGGAGCGTGTTGAGCTCCGCCGGGAGCTCGTCCTGCTCGGTATAGAACACACTGTAGACGCTGCCGCTGATAGGGTCATATTCAATGCGCCAGCAGTGGCTCCACAGCTCGTTATCCACCGCCTCCTGCGGCAAAATCGCCGCCGCGGCAACCACGGACGCGTTGCCCGTCTTGTCGGCCGAATCTACATAGCAGAGCGTATCGTCTTCAAACGTTGTGTCGGACGCGACGTCCGACGGCGTATAGCCGAGCTGGCGCACGCCGTTGTTGGCCGTGCCATATTCATACACGCTCTGATAGCCCGCGGCGCGCAGCTCCGCCAAGCGGTTCTGCGCGGCGACATAGATGATCTCCGCCTTGCTGTCGAGCTCCTTCTGGCGCAGATTTCTGCGCAGCGTGGTCAGCGACAGCATGCCGATGGCAAACAGAACAATCAGAATGGCCAGACCGACCAGCAGCTCTGTCAGCGTAAAGCCTGCGCGGTATTTGTTTCGTCTTTGCGTACTATTGGTCATGCAATTCGCTCCTGACGGCGGCCGGAGGCCGCGGATGTTCCCTGCTCAAGAAGCGGCAGAAACCGGAAGCGAAAATGGCTTCCGGTTCTTCCGTTTATCGGTCGAGTTCAAAATACGTGATGGTCAAGCTGACGCGCACGCCGTCGCTGCCGTCAGACATGGTCATCGAAAGATCCGAAATCTGATTGATTGCGTCGCTGGCGGCCAGCGCGTCAATGAGCGCGCGGGCGGCCTGGTATGTATCGGTATGGAAGCTCAGGCTCACCGGTCGGCAGACGATATAGTCCCCGTCCAGACGCCGGACCTGGCTGAACGAGAGCGAATAATCGTCGCTCGCGGACAAAATCCGGTTGAGCTCCACGAGAAGCTTTTCCGAGTTATCAAAATCCGGCAGCGGCTTTGCAGCGTCCGCGGCGTAGATTTCCTCAAGCTCGTGCTGCATCTGCTTCATGCGCGTGAGAATGACGGTGTTCTGCAGAATCTCGTCCTGCTCGGCTGCGGCGTTTGCCTGATAGGTTTCAATGTTATTGTTGATGGGCTCTAAAATCAGCTTGAAGTAGCCGATGACAATCAGCAGCACCGCCAGGATGACCAGCAGCACCTTTTCGCGGTTCGTAAATGCACGGTTCATGCCTCTGCCTCCTTTTCCGGCTGCAGGGTGATGGTGACGGAGAAGTCCAGATCCGACGCCTGCGCGTTCTGCGCGGTGGAGGCCAGATTCAGCGACGCTCCGGCCACGATGGGCTGCTTCTGCAGGCGCTCAAACATGGCGGAAATCTGCTCCAGATTCATCCCCGACATGGACACAACGACCGTATCTTTCTGCATGGCGACGGAGTTGACCGTTCCATATGGCATGAGGTACTGCTCCAGAAGATCCAGCACATCCACCCGCTCGACGGAAACGAACGAGCCGGTGGTATCCTCCTGCATCCAGCTGCGCGAGTACGTTCTGTATTCCTGCTCCACGGCCGGGTAATTTTCAATCGCCTGCTGCATCTGCACATACTGCGCGTGCACGGTGTTGTATGCCTGCTCGGCCTCGCGCTGGCGCGCGAGCTGGTCAATGACGCCGAACTTTGCCACGCAGAACGACAGCACCGCAATGAGCGCGATGCCAATGACGAGCGTCGCCACGCTCTGCGAGCGGGACTCGCGCTGGGCGAGGTTGATGGTGGTCTTGACCGGGTATTTGATGGTCTTTCTGGCCTGTGCGGCCGGTTTTTGTTCGAGTTTCATACCTGCCGCCTCCTAGTTCTGCAGCGCACAGCCGATGGCCTTGGCAAACAGCCACGGCTCTTTCAACTCCTGCCCGTCCGGAATCAGACCGGATACGGGGCAGATCTGCAGATTCGTCATCTCGATGATGGCCGCGGGAATGTAGCCGATGGCCGCGCCGCCGCCGCAGAGATAAATCTTCTGCAGGGTCTGCTCGCGGTTGTTGTAGTTGTAGAAATTCACGGCCTTCATAATCTCGACCGCCATCCGGTGGTAGAGATCCAGGCTCTCGGGCTCTGACATCACGCTCTCAAAATCCGACGTCATATACGTCGCGGCCAGGTGCGTATCGACGCCCTTGCGGTCCGCAATCGAGCGGACCAGATCGACAAGGCCCAGCTCCATCGTGCGCTGCGTGACGATCCTGCGGCCATGCAGGATGTGCATGCGGATGGCGCTGTAGCCGATGTCCACAAGGCAGTAATCTTCGTCCGCATTCTGCTGCATACCAAGCAGCGCCGCGTAGGCGCTCTGCTCGGGCATGGCCGTCTTCAGCCGGAAGCCCGCGCGGCGGAACATGGCGCGGTAGTCTTCAATCGTTTTCTTGAGCGTCGCGCAGGCGAACAGCCGCATGCGCTCGCCGTCTTCTTCGCCGCGGACAAGCTCCTGCAGCGCGTAGTCAAAATAGTACTGGCTCTTTTCCTGCGTCAGATAGTCCTTGAACTCAAAGGGCAGATTGTAGGCCAGCTGTGCGTCGGTCATCGGCGGCACGTCCACCGTGCGCGTGAAGACCAACGACGCCGGCAGCACCACAGCCGCCGCCGCGCGCGGAATGCCGTTTTCGCGCGCCGTCTGGCGCAGGAAATCGGCCATGGCGTCCATGGAGATGATCTCGCCGTTTGCTACCAACCCGTCGGGCAGCTCGGCGGCCACCGCCTTTTTTCTCGTCTTCCCGGCGTACCAGACCAGCTTCGCCCGGCTGGCTCCAATGTCAAATGCGACCAGACTTCCCGCCATGGCGCAACCCCTCCCTTTCCATCAATCAGAACAGGCCCAGATAGGCCGCAATCACTTCGTTTCCAATCAGCGCCGCGAAAATCGACGGGCCCCAGGGGAAGATTTTCTCGTCCTCCTGGTTTTGTCTCCGCCCGCGCGTGGCAAGGGCAAAGACAATGCCGAACACGCACGCAAACAAGAGCGCCAGAAGATTTCGCTTCCAGCCAAGGTATAGCCCCGTCACAAACAGCAGCTTCAGATCGCCGCCGCCCATGGCGTCCACCTTCCGCGCCTTTTCATACAGCAGCACCAGCGCCAGCAGCCCCCCGCCCACGGCAAAGCCGCCGAGAAGGCTATCGAGCGCCTCCGCCCAGCTCTCATGCAGGACAAAAAAGAAGGCCAGACGCACCGCAATCCCGGCCAGAACGAACCGGTCAGGAATCATATATCCCTCCAAATCCGCGAACGAGCAGGCAAGCAGCAGGCTTGCAAAAATCGCCCATTCAAGGCCTTGGAGCGAGATATCATATTTTAATAGAAGCAGGACGTAGGTAAGCCCCGTCCAGATCTCGGCCAGCAGATGCGCCTTTGAGAGCTTCGCGCCGCACCAGCGGCACCGGCCCTTGTGCCAGAGAAAGCTCACCACCGGCACTAAGTCCGCCCCCGTCAGCACATGGCCGCAGACGTCGCAGTGCGACCGGCCCTTCAGAACCGACTCGCCGTGGACAATACGCCAGGCCATGCAGTTGAGAAAGCTGCCCATACAAAGCCCGAGCACCAGCGCAAGCAGGCCGCAGTAGACCGTGAGCCCCGGCGCAAGATAGATGGAAATTTGCATGGTGTTCTTCCTTTCCGCCCGCTCGATTGCGGGGGCCGCAACCCTCCGGCCCCTTGCAATCGGTCAGGTAACTCTAGGGGTTGACCTGTTTCTTCTTAGAAATTAGCCAATGGTAATTTTAATCGTGCCAGCCGCAGTCGTACCAGCATCAGTTGTTGCATCTTTAACATAATAGGTGTATGTAACGCCCTTATCTTTTTCCCAAGTACCAACATCAACGCCAGCAATTTCTGTATTTTCATCATCATTCTTGCCAATGGTCTTATATTCATCCGTTGCAGTCTCCGAAACAGAGCCATCCTTATTCAGATGATAGGTGTAAGTATCCTTGGCATCAGCTGCATCAACTTCATATTTGTTGGTCAGAACATCAGCCATAACGGAAGCGTAGCCGGAGCGGATGTTGGCCTTGTCGGTCGCGACGCGAGCCTTGTTCAGGGACGTCGTGAAGGTGGGGATGGCAATGGCAACCAGGACTGCGATGATCGCGACGACGATCAGCATTTCCATCAGGGTAAAGCCCTTCTTGTTGTTCTTCTTAGAAAGCATAACTTCATATTCCTTTCTTTTTTCTTGAATTTACTAATATGCATCTGCCCGGGAGGGTTGCGCGCCGGGCAGGGTACAACAAAATAAGTTTCCGCGTCAGACGATGCTGCCGTACATCGTGAACATCGGGATATACACGGCCAGCAGCAAGACGACCGTCACGATGGCAAGGCCGATCGTGATCGCAGGCTCAAGAACGGCCAGGAAGCGCTCGGTAAAGATCGCGACCTCGTTGTCAAAATAGTCCGCGATGACGCTGAGCGTCTGCTCAAGATTACCCGAGCGCTCGCCCACGCCCGTCATCTCCGTCAGCATGCGGGGAAAGGCGAGATTCTGCTCTGCCATGCAGTCGACCATGCTCCGGCCCTGCTCCACGCCCTGGCGCACCTTGCGCACGGCAAGACACACCGCGTAGTTGTTGACGACGTTCGCCGTCACCTCCAGCGCCCGCACAATCGGCAGGCCCGAGGCCAGCATCGTGGACATGGTGGATGCAAACTGCGCCGCGGCGCTCATCTGGTGCATGCGGCGGAACCAGGAACGGCGGATTTTGCCGGTGTCCTGCCGGAGGCGGCCCTTGTCAGACCTGCGTTCAAGCACGCGAAGCAGCCGCCACGCGAGCACAATCATCACCATCGCCCACCAGTAGTTCGTAATGAACCCCGACGCGGCGATCAGACCCTTTGTGATGCCGGGAAGATCGGTTCCCAGCTCTTCAAAGACGGAGGTAAACATCGGCACGGCCACGACCATGATGATAATGAACACCACCGCCGCCACGATCAGAACCAGCACCGGGTAGGTCAGCGTGCTGATGATCTTCGCCCGCGTCTTGGAGGTTTTGTCATAGTATTGGTGGAGCCTGTCAAAGCAGTGCTCGAGCGTACCGGACTGCTCGCCGGCGCGAATCGTTTCTATAAAGGTAGACGGCAGGTTCATGCCGCTGTTTTCAAAGCTCTGGGCCAGCGAATAGCCGCCCGAGACATCCTCCGCAACCTTGTGGAGCATGCGCTGCAGATCTTTCGTGCGCGCCTGCGCCGCAACCATCTCCACGCAGCGCACAATCGGCAGACCCGCGTTCAGGATGATGGAAAACTGCGAGCAGATGATGGCAAGCTCCTTGTCCGGGATTTTCCGCTTGCCAATCTCCGGGTTCCAGGTCTTCGTCTCCTTGACCTCGGTGATCTTGGTGATGACGGAGCAGGTCTCGCGCAGCTGCGCCACGGCCTCATATTCGTTATAAGCCCGGATCACGCCGGACACCTTCTCGCCGTCTGGCGAAAGGCCCTTATATTGATAGGTGGTCAAACCCGCTCACCTCCCGGATGCTGATTTTTATCGATGCTCAATACCGGCGCGCGGCCGAAAACGCCTCGCGGTCGCGGGCGTAGGAAAGCGCGGTGTCATAGGACACAACGCCGTCGCGCACCATCTTCTGCAGAGCGTTGTCCATGGTAATGCTGCCGTTCTGGGCGTTCATGGTGATGAAGCTGTCGATCTGCGGGGTTTTGCCCTCGCGGATGAGGTTTCGGATGGCGCTGCTGACGACCATAATCTCGCACGCCGCGGCCCGGCCGCGCCCGCCTTTTCTCGGCAGAAGCTGCTGCGAGACGACGGCGCGCAGCGTCGTCGATACCTGCAGGCGGATCTGGCGCTGCTGGCCCTCGGGGAAGACGTTGACCATGCGGTCAATGGAGTCGGCGGCGGAGTTGGTGTGCAGCGTCGCGAAGACCAGATGGCCCGTTTCGGCCGCGGTCAGCGCGGTTTCAATCGTCGGAAGGTCGCGCATCTCGCCGATGAGAATGACGTCGGGGTCTTCGCGGAGAATCGAGCGCAGGCCGTCAGCGTAGCTTCTGGTGTCGGCGCCGATTTCGCGCTGGTTGATGATGCACTTGTCCGGCGTGTAGACATATTCGATGGGGTCTTCAAGCGTAATAATGTGGCAGTCGCGCGTGTGGTTGATGCGGTCCAAAAGCGCGGCCAGCGTGGTCGATTTGCCGGAGCCGGTCTCGCCCGTGACCAGGACGATGCCGCTGCGGTAGTCCGCAAAATCCGCCATCACGGGCGGCAGCTGCAGATCTTCCAGCGCGGGAATCCCGTCGGCCAGAATACGGATGGCGGCGGAAACCGCGCCCTGCTGGCGGAAGAGGTTGATTCTTGTCCGCGCGCCGCAAAGAAAGCTCTTTGCCATATCGAGTTCGCCCATCGCCGTCATGCGGTCATATTCGCTTCCGGCAAGCTCTCTTGCCATGAGCTCGCAGTCGTCGTGCGTCATAACCTCCGGCAGCAGCGTGTGAATCCGCCCGTCGATGCGGCATTTGACCGGCAGGCCGCAGATGATGTGGATATCCGACGCGCCCGCCTGCTGCGCCTTGGCAATGAGTTCTTCCAGATTGAGCATTTTCCAGGTTTCTCCTTTACTCCACTGTGGAGTTGATGGCCCGCGCGGCTTCCTCCGCGCTGGTCTCGCCGCGCAGCACAAGCTCGCGGCAGTTTTCGCGCATCGTGACAAAATCGGTCTTCCGCGCGGAGGCAAGCAGCGTGTCATAGCCCGCGCCCTCTGTGACCAGGCGGCGCAGCTCACTGCTCATCGTCAGAATTTCGAACACGGCCCGGCGGCCGCGATAGCCCGTGTGGTAGCACTCCTCGCAGCCCTCGCCGCGATAGAACTGCACATCAGCGTCCTCCGGCAGACCGAGCAGCTCCAGCTCCCCGGCGTCGGGCTTATACGCCTTTTTGCAGTGCGGGCAGACCTTGCGCACAAGACGCTGGGAAATGACGCCGCGCAGCGCGCTTGCAATCAAATACGGCTCCACGCCAATATCCGCCAGACGGTCGATGGCCGAGACGGCGTCGTTGGTGTGCAGCGTGGATAAAACGAGGTGGCCCGTGATGGCCGAGCGAATGGCAATCGCGGCGGTCTCGCCGTCGCGGATTTCGCCGACGGAGATGATGTCCGGGTCCTGGCGCAAAATCGCACGCAGGCCAGCGGCGAACGTCATGCCAGTTTTTTCGTTGATCTGGCACTGGTTGACGCCGGGAATGTTATACTCCACCGGGTCTTCAAGCGTCATGATATTGGTCTGTTCGCTGCTGAGCTCCTGCAGCATGGCGCACATCGTGGTCGATTTACCGGAGCCCGTGGGGCCGACAATCAGAATCACGCCGCTGGAGTTTTTGAGCAGCGCCTCATATTTTTCAAGGTCGCGGCCCTCCAGGCCGATAGACCTGCTTGTAATGTGCTGTTCGGATTTGTCGAGCAGACGCAGAACCACCTTTTCGCCGTATACCGTCGGCATGGACGAGATACGAAGGTCAATTTCGTGGTTCTTGACCCGCACCATAGCGCGGCCGTCCTGCGGAATCTTGTGCTCGGAAATATTCATGCCGCCCATGATTTTCAGGCGCGAGACGACCGTGCTCTGCAGATTCGACGGAACCGTCAGAATCTTGCGCAGTAGGCCGTCGATGCGCATGCGCACCACCATTTCGCCGTCCTGCGGCTCGAGATGGATATCGCTGGCGCGCTCGGTGACGGCGCGCTCAATGACGGAGTTGACAAAGCGGATGGTCGGCGCCGTGGCCGCGGTGTCCTCCGCGCTCTGGCTGAGCTGGACGGGGACGATATCGTTGCTGTTTGTGCCGGCTTCGCGCTTCATCTCCTCAATAGCGCGGGCGGTACCTTCGCTGCCGTAGAGGGTTGCGATGGCCTGCTCGGTTGCCTTGCGCGTGGCGATCATCGGCACGACCTGCTTGCGGCTGGCCGCCTTGATCTCCTCCTGGGCAACGAAATTCAAAGGGTCGCTCATGGCGACATAGAGCTCGTCTTTGACAAGCTTCACCGGCACGACGCAGTATTTTCTGGCAATCGCGCGGGGCACAAACTTCGCCAGCTCCACCGGAATCGACACGGCCGTCAGATCAACGAAGTCCACACCCAGCTGCATCTGCAGGGCCTCAATGAGCTGTCGCTCGGTGATGATGCCGCTGTCGATGAGCACGTCGCCCAGACGCTGCCCGGTCTGCTTCTGGATGGTCAGCGCCTCCTGCAGCTGTGCGGGGCTGATGGCTCCCGCCGCGATCAGCAGATCGCCAAGACGCATATATGCCATGCCGAACTCCCCCTCGTTTACACGCGAAAAAAGGGCACGATAGCTCTGCCCTCTTTGTTGACTCTCTAAATTACTTGCTAAATTACTTGCTTCTTTTTTACCATAAACGGCAAGATTTTTCAAGTCATACTTCGGTATGAAAGCCTACTTTTCCCCCACTTTTTGCCGAAAACCGTCGCATTAACCAGTTTGGGCCAAAAATTTTTGTGGCATTTTATAAAATTTTATCTCAGTTTCTTTTCGTTTTCTAAACAAATATCTCCCAGGAAATCATACCTTCTTCTGCTACCCGAAAAATCCCAAACAAATTTCCTTCGTCCCTTTTCGTGTCTCCGGTCCGGCGCGCAAAAATTCACGCGGTTTTTCCGTCATCTTCTGGATTTTTTGTGTCGTTTTGGGCGAACTTTGTCTTGCAACTTCCGGCTATTTGTGTTAAGATTGTTACAAGAAATTTACTTATCAGGCGCTGGCAGGCCGGCGCTTTTTTTGCGCTTTTCCATGCGGACGCGCCCCGCGTCCAAAAAACGGTTTTTTACGCCGTGGAGGTATTATTTTGAGCCAAAAACAAACGCTCCTGATTGCCGACGACTCTCCGATGAATCAGCAGATTTTATCAGATCTTCTTGGAAACAGCTATAACTACCTGTATGCCGACGACGGCATGCAGGCGCTTGAGGTGCTGGAAAAGCGGACCGATATTGACCTTCTGCTGCTCGACATCAACATGCCGAAGCTTGACGGCTTCGGCGTGCTTGCGGTGATGAACGAGCGTCACTGGAGGGAAGAGCTCCCGGTTATCATCATTTCATCAGAAGACGACGCGAGCTTTATCCGCCGCGCCTATGATCTCGGCGCGACCGACTATATCAACCGCCCCTTCAACCTTACCGTTGTCCAGCGGCGCGTCAGCAACACCCTGATGCTCTACGCCCGGCAGAAGCGGCTGGTGCAGCTGGTGGAGGACCAGGTCTACGAGCGCGAGAAGACCAACAGCACCATGGTCAACATTCTCAGCCACGTCATCGAGTCGCGCAACAACGAAACCGGCGTGCACCTTCTGCACGTGCGCACGCTCACGGAGCTGCTTCTGCGTCAGCTGATGACCATGACCGGCAAGTATAAGCTCACCGAGTCCGATATCTCGATGATTACAACGATCTCTGCCCTGCACGACATCGGCAAGATCGGCGTTCCCACAAAGATTCTCAACAAACCCGGCCGGCTGACGCCGGAAGAGTTTGAAATCATGAAGAGCCACACCACGATCGGCGACGCGCTTTTGAACGAGGTTCCGATTGCGCAGGACGACTCCTTGATGCGCGTGGCGCACGAAATCTGCCGCCACCACCACGAGCGCTGGGACGGCCGGGGCTATCCGGACGGCCTGCGCGGCGACGATACTCCCATTTCGGCGCAGGTTGTCGCCCTTGCCGACGTCTACGACGCGCTGACCAGCGACCGCTGCTACAAAAAAGCCTTCCCGCATGACAAGGCCATCGAGATGATCAACGCCGGCGAGTGCGGCGCGTTTAATCCGCTGCTGCTTGACTGCCTGAACGCGGTTGCAAAGCTTCTGGACACCGCCATGCAGCAGGACGCGGCCTCGTTTGACTACCAGTCCGAGGCCCGGCGTCTGACGACTGAGGTTCTGGAGCAGAAGGAGCTTCCGATGGACGACCGTGTGCGTCACCTGCTCACCATCGAGCAGGCGAAGACCGCCTTCTTCGCCCAGCAGTGCGGCGGCATTCAGTTTGAATACGACAAGTGGCTCAACGAAGTCATCTATACCGACTGGTACGCAGAGGTGCAAAAGCGCCGTCGCGTGCTGTATCTGACCGACGGCGACAGTATGAATCTGATGAAGACGGAGGATTGGGAGCGCCTGCAGCAGCTTGTCTGCGCGGCGACGCCCGAGCGGCCGGATGTCGTCATGGAGGTTCTGATTCCGGTCGGGAAAAACTGGCGCTGGCACCGGCTGCACGCCCGCACCATCTGGACAAGCGGCACGGACTGCGCAGGCTGCGTCGGCCAGTTCACCGATATCCATGACGAGGTCGTTGGCCGCGGTCTTTCGGCCATCGCGCAGACCAGACCGGACACGGCCTGCTCGGAAGATACGCTCCGCCAGCTTCGCAGTCTGTTTGGTCTCGTGCGCCTGGTCAATCCGGACGACTGCAAGGTTCTGTCGATCCGTAACGACGGGACGCTCGCGGAGACCAACGAATGCTGCTATGCCATCTGGGGCCGCGACACGTGCTGCGAGAACTGTTCGTCCTCGCGCGCGCTGGCTGCCGGAAACTGGACCAGCAAGCTCGAACTGCGCGGCGAACAGCTGTATTTCGTTCTGTCGCATTTCCAGAACGTCGGCGGCAAGCAGTGCATTCTGGAGATTGCCTCGATGCTCGATGAAAACCTCTCGCCCACGGCAGCAGGCGATGCGGACTCCAAGGCCGGGACGTTCCTTCTGAGCTTCTACCGCGACGCGCTCACGCGCGCCTACTCGCGGCTGTACCTTGAAAACTTCCTGCCGAGTCTGGAGCACACGGACGGCGTGGCCATCATCGACGTCGATAAATTCAAGCAGATCAACGACACCTACGGCCATCCGGTCGGCGATGAGGCGCTCAAACACATCGCGTCTGTCATCCTCGCCTGCATCCGCGACAAGGATACGCTCATCCGCTACGGAGGCGATGAGTTCCTGCTGCTCTTCTCCGGCATCAGCGAAGAAGTCTTCTACCGCCGGCTCGGCCAGATCCGCAATGCCGTGCGCAATAACCAGATGCCGAGCCATCCGGACATTCGCCTGGATATCAGCATCGGCGGAGTTTACCATGTTACGCCCCTGGCGGAGGCCATCCGTCAGGCCGATCAGAAAATGTACGAGAGCAAAGCTGTCAAAACGTTAACAGCAAAGGAGGACCTGACATGACGCTTTCTGAATTCTATACCCGTTTGGGCGGCGATTGTGCCGCCGTGCTCCAGCGTATCCCCAGTGAAAAAATGATCAAAAAATTTCTGAAAATGTATCCCGGCGACCTGAGCTTTCAGCAGCTCACAGACGCCATTGCCGTTTCCGACTGGCCCGTCGCCTTCCGCGCGGCCCATACGCTCAAGGGCGTAGCGCAGAATCTGGGTCTTGACCAGCTGCAGCGCGTCTCGTCTGCGCTGACCGAGGCGCTGCGCGGCGGAAAGCCGCTGACCGAGCCCGCTCTTTTTGAAGCAGTAAAGGCTGAGCAGGCACGCACGCTTGACGCACTGGGCGCGCTCGACGACTAAATCAATTTGGGGGCCCATCTTGATTACACACTACACCGCGATTACGTTCATCTCAGCTTTTGCAATGCTGCTGATGGTTTTCTGCGTACAGACCAATCAATTTCTGACGTTTTACCGTAAACGCTGCTTTCAGATGCTGTTCACACTGCTGATGACTGCAGGACTTGCCGAATGGTTGGCTGCTTCCTTGCTCGGTGCGGATGGCTCCATGCGCCCGCTTCTGATCGCAGCCAAATGCACAGAGCTTCTTCTCACACCGCTCGTGCCGTATATCGGCATGCTCGCCATCAGCGGCGAGCGCCCGGCAAGTTGGAAGGCCATTCCGGTGGTTGTAAATGTGATTCTGCAACTGGTCTCTTTGCCAACTGGGATCGTCTTTCACGTAGATGAGCTGTGTCAATATACCCGTGGCCCCGTTTATTTGCTGTATGTTTCCACTTTTATTGTAGAAGCGGGTTTTCTTGCTGCACACTCACTGCGCTTCAGCCGGCACTATCAATACACCAACGCGCTGTTTCTGATTCTGGTGAATCTGCTGGCGGTTCTGGCCGTCACGATGGAGTTCCTCGCGCCGTATCTCCGGCTCGACTGGACGTGCGTGAGCTATACGGCCATCATGTTCTACATTTATTACGATCAGCTTGTTCAGCAGGTCGACGCGCTGACCGACCTTCCCAACCGCAAAAGCTTTGACTGCGCCATCAGCCAGCTGCGCAGCGGCGCGACGATTGTCTTTTTTGACGTTGACCAGTTCAAGTCCGTCAACGACATTCACGGCCACAAATTCGGCGACGAGTGCCTGTCGCGCGTGGCGCAGGAAATCCGCCTGAATTTTGAAAAACACGGCTACTGCTACCGCTACGGCGGCGACGAGTTCTGCGTGCTGCTCAGAAGTACATCCGCGGACATGGAGCAGCTTGTCTCCTCCTTCCTCGCCCGCATCCGCCGCCTGCGCGAAAAAGAGCCGCGCATTCCGTTTGTATCCATTGGCTACGCGCGCTACGATCAGGCGAAGGAAACCATTGACGAGGCCATCTCGCGCGCGGATGAAATGATGTACCGGTTCAAGCAGATGCACCGGGAAACTCCGTATTCAAAAAAACAGAAATCATTTTAAGTGGAAGTGCCGCCTGGCGCTTCCGCTTTTTCTCTTTGCAGGGGCTGCCCCCTCTGTACGCCCTTAAAAGCCCCTGCTTTTTAATCGCGTATTTCTGCTAGAATTTCACTGAAAAATCCTTTTTATGGGGATTCCATTTTCTGCGCAAGTTGTGTATAATGTTGTCCAAAGTACTTTTATATAACCTTAAGATAAAGGAGCGTGGAGCCGTGAGACACACCATCCGCGTGTGGGCCCTGGCCGTCGTTTTAGGCGCGATTCTGGCCGCGCTGCTTGGCGGCTGCGCCGCGCCTGCTGCGCCGGAAGCGGAAGCTTCCGCGGCGCTGCCGAAAATCATCGTCGGCAGTGATGACTATGCGCCATATAACTATCTCGATGAAACGGGAACGCCGACCGGCGTCGATGTCGAGCTGGCAAAAGAAGCGTTCTCGCGTATGGGCTACGAGCCGGTCTTTGTCCACCTCCCCTGGGAGCAGAAAGACAATTACCTCGCCGACGGCAGTGTCGATTGCCTGTGGGGCTGCTTTACCATGAACGGACGCGAGACGCTGTATCAGTGGGCCGGGCCCTATCTCTACAGCCGGCAGATTGTCGTCGTCCGCGCAGACAGCCCCATCCAGACGCTTTCTGATCTTGCCGGCGCGCGCATCAGTGTTCAGGCAACGACCAAGCCGGAGGAACTCTGGCTGCACCGCGAGGGGACAAACCTGCCGCAGCCCGAGTGGGTCTACAGTTTTTCCGCCATGGAAGAAGTCTACGCCACGCTGCGCAAGGGCTACGCCGATGCCATCTGCGGCCACGAAAAGGCGCTGCAGGTATTTTTGCAGAGCGTACCCGACGCCTACCGCGCGCTGGATGAACAGCTGTTTCTCTCCGAGGTTGGCGTGGCCTTCGGCCTTGATTTTGATGAAGCGTTTGTCTCTGAGCTTAACCGCACCCTGCAGGAAATGCAGGCCGACGGCACCACCGCCTCCATTCTCAAAGCCTACGGTCTTTCCGAGTCGGCGCTTCCGGGAGGGAATCTGTCATGAACCGAAGCTGGATTCAGGAGCATAAGCTATTTCGCTTCTTTCACTGGCTGCCCATCGCCATTTTGGGCGGCGTACTGCTGTTTGTTCTGTTCTTTTCGCTTCTGAGTCGCCAGGCCCTTGTTGAGACCGCACAGCTGAAGGATCTGACGCTCTCCTCGCTTGAGCAGCGCGTGGTGGAATACGAGACCTATCAGGCAAACGACCGCACAAAAAGCCTCATCCGTCTGCTCGACAAGACGGCGGAGCTCGCCCGCGATCTTTCCCTGGGCGGCGAGGTCATGCGCGATGAAGAAGCGCTGCAGCGCTACGTCCACGAACAGCGTCTGACCGGCGTCCTGATTCTGGACGATACGCTTGCGCCCGAGCTGCAGACCGGATCCGGCCACATATCAGCCAACACGCTCAAAGAAATCCGCGCCAGCAAAAACATCCGTCAGATTCTGGAGTGCCCGGAGTCTGCCTACATGATCCGCGCGGCGCACAACGGCCGCGTCTTCGATACTGCCGTCGTCAGCCGTCAGGACGCAGACGGCGTGATCATCTGCTACGCGATGCACGCGGACCTGGACTCCAGCGGTGAAATCACCCTGGAATCGATATTTGACGGGATGATTCTTCGAAAGAACGGCATCATCGCCATCACCGACGGCGCGCGCGTGCTTGCCTCCAACCGCAAAGCGCTCGCCTCGCTCGGCTACGCGGACGCTGCAGGTCTTTTCACCACCGGCTCTCTTACGCCGGACTCCCACGGCTTAATCCGTCTGCACGACGGCAAAGAAAGCTGGTACGGCGGCGAAGAGCACGTTCGCGGCTATACGCTCTATGCCTTCTTCCCGGCCTCGGAAATCTTCTCCACACGCACAACCGTTCTGATTGTCGTCGTCTCGGCCTACGTGATTTTCTGGATGCTGCTGATGCTGATGCAGAGCCTTCTCGCGCGCCGCACAATGCGCCGCGAGGATGAGCAGCTGCACATCATTGAGGCCATCGGCCAGGTCTATATGACCATTCTTCTCGTTTCCCTGGAAGACGGCCGGGCGAGAATCATCAAATCCTCCGAGCATTTCCAGACCGACATGGCCTCCGGCACGCAGAGCCTGGAGACCATGATGCGCGCCGCATCCCGCTTTGTCGCCGAGCCGCAGCGCGAAGAGTTTCTGACCTTCACCGACTATACAACCGTCGCCAGCCGCCTGCAATCGCACAATGTGCTGAGCCTGAGCTTTGAGGCAGACACCGGCTGGCTGAACGCTTCAGTCATCCCGCAGCAGCGAAGAGCCGACAGCTCGGTCGTCACCGCGCTCTATCTCTTCCGCGATATCACCGAGGAACGGCTCAAGGAAATCGCCCGGCAGAAGCAGCTTCGCCGGGCCATGGAGCAGACGCAGCGCGCCAGCATCGCCAAAACGGACTTCCTGCGCCGCATGAGCCACGACATCCGCACCCCGATCAACGGCATTCACGGCATGCTTGACATTGCCGACCACTACCCGGACGACATGCAGCGCCAGCAGGAATGCCGCCGAAAAATCCGGCAGGCCTCGGCGTTCCTGCTCGATCTTGTCAACAGTGTGCTGGATATGAACAAGCTTGAGTCCGGCGAAATCAAGCTGACCAATGAGCCCTTCCGTCTGAGCGAACTGATGCAGTCGGTTGACGCCGTGGCGGAGGTGCAGGCGGGCGAGGCCAGCATCCGTTATACCTGCCTTGGCACACACGCAGAGCACGATCATCTTCTCGGAAGCCCGGTGTACCTGCGCCAGGTCTTCCAGAATCTCACCAGCAACGCCATCAAATATAACCGCCCCGGCGGCTCGGTCACGGTTTCCTATCGCGAGACCGGCTCCGACGGTGTCTATGCCGACTTCGTCTTCATCTGCGCCGACACCGGCATCGGCATGAGCGAGGCGTTCCAAAAGCACGCCTTTGAGCCCTTCTCCCAGGAAAACAGCAAGGCCCGCACCGCCTATTCCGGCACCGGCCTCGGTCTTTCGATCACGAAGGAGTTGGTTGAGACCATGGGCGGCACCATCTGCATGGAGAGTAAGCAGGACGTCGGCACCCGCTTTACCGTCACGCTTCATCTGCGCATCGACCGGGACGCCGCACAGCGCCATCAGGACACGCTGGCCGCCGCCGGCAGCATCCAGGGCACAAAGATTTTGCTCGTGGAAGACAACGAGATGAACATGGAGATCGCTCAATTCCTGCTCAACGAGCAGGGCGCGGTGCTTACAAAGGCCTGGAACGGCCAGCAGGCAATCGATCTTTTCACGCAGTCGCCGCCCGGCACGTTCGATATCATTCTGATGGATGTGATGATGCCCGTTCTGAACGGCATCGAGGCCACGCAGCGCATCCGCGCCATGGACCGGCCGGACGCCAAAACCATTCCGATCTTTGCCATGACGGCCAACGCCTTCTCCGACGACAACGAGCGCAGCCGAAAGGCCGGTATGAACGAGCACCTGACAAAGCCTCTGGATATGGCCGTCCTGACGCGTCTGATTGCCCGCTACCGAAACGCTGACACAGCTGTTCTATCCTGAGCTTTCCGAATAACCACCCAGACCGGGTGGTTATTTTTATGCATTTTCTTCCATACTTCATGTATTTTTTTGCAATTTTACGTTTTTTCCACTTTCTTTTTGCCGGTAAACGCTGTATAATCATCAGGCACTTCAAAAAAGGAAGCATCCATTATGAACAAAGAACATTTCTTCCGGGGCATCCGCGACGGCATGCCGGTATGCCTCGGATATCTCGCTGTCAGCTTCGGCATCGGCATTTCCTGCCACAAAGCAAATATCACCGCCCTGCAGGGCTTTTTGATGAGCTTTTTCAACAACGCCTCCGCCGGAGAGTACGGCGGCATCACGGTCATCACCGAAAACGCGGGGCTTTGGATGATGGTGCTGATGACGCTCATCATCAACGCCCGCTATCTTCTGATGAGCTGCGCGCTCAGCCAGCGGCTCTCGCCCGACACGCCGCTTGGCTTCCGCCTTCTCATCGGCTTCGACGTCACCGATGAGCTCTTCGGCCTTGCCATCGCACAGCCGGGCTATCTGAACGTCTGGTACTTCATCGGCGCCATGTGCGTGGCGCTGCCGGGCTGGAGCTTTGGCACGCTGCTCGGGTCTCTGGCCGGAAGCCTGCTGCCCGCCTTGGCCGTGAACGGCTGCTCGGTGATGCTCTACGGCATGTTTTTAGCCATCATCATTCCCGAGGGCAAGAAGAACAGCATTGTGCTCGGCTGCATCACCGTCAGCTTCCTGCTGAGCTATCTTGCCGCGCGGCTGCTGCCGGAGGTATCAAGCGGCATGCGCATTCTGCTTCTGACCATCATCATCTCTGCCTGCGCGGCCATCTTATTCCCCCGCCCGGCCGAAGACGATGCGGCTTCTTCCGCCGCGCCTGTAAAGAAAGGGGCGAACGCCGTATGAATACCTATCTTTATATCGCCGTCATGGCTGTCACAACCTATCTCATCCGCGTGCTGCCCCTGACGCTCATCCGCAAGCCCATCCGCAGCACGTTCCTGCGCTCATTTCTCTACTATGTCCCCTATGTGACGCTGGCCGTTATGACCTTCCCGGCCATCACCACCGCAACAAGCTCGCCCATCGCGGGCGCGATCGCCATGGTGGCCGGCATTGTCAGCGCCTGGATGGGCCTCAAGCTGCTGCCGGTGTCTTTGCTGTGCTGCGGCACGGTGCTCGCGCTGCAGCTGCTTCTTTGAAACGACCGCATTCGCTGCAAGCTGAAAATCCCCCTGCAGAAAAACAGACGTTTTTCTGCAGGGGATTGTTTTTTATACACTTCTGTGATAAACTGATGAAGCTGCGCGTTTTGCCCAGCAGATCGGAGAGAGAAGATAAATGAGTCACAAAGAACACGCAAGAGGTACCTTTTCCGGAAAGATTGGCTTTGTGCTGTCCGCCGCCGGCGCGTCCGTCGGCCTTGGCAACATCTGGCGCTTTCCATATCTGGCCGCCAAATACGGCGGCGGCATTTTCCTGCTCGTCTACATCATTCTGGCCATGACCTTCGGCTACACTATGATTATGGCCGAGACCTCGATCGGCCGTATGACCGGCAAGAGCCCTGTCGGCGCATTTGCCGCGTTCGGCAATGCAGGCTGGCTGAAATTCGGCGGCTGGATCAATGCGATCATTCCCATCCTGATTGTGCCGTATTACTCGGTCATCGGCGGCTGGGTCATCAAATACCTGGCGGAGTATGTGCTCGGCCACGGCAGCGAGCTTGCGCTTGACGGCTATTTCGGCTCCTTCATTTCAAACGGTGTTTCCACGGAGCTGTGCTTTGTCATCTTCGCGGCGCTGACGCTGGCAGTCATCTACGCCGGCGTTGAAAACGGCATCGAGCGCGTCTCGAAATTCATGATGCCGGTCCTGGTCGTGCTGTCTGTCATCATCGCCGTCTATTCCGTCACGCGCCCGGGCGCGCTGGAGGGCGTCAAGTATTTCCTCGTGCCGAACATCGAGCACTTCTCCTGGATGACTGTTGTCACCGCCATGGGCCAGATGTTCTATTCGCTGTCTATCGCCATGGGCATTCTGATTACCTTCGGCTCCTACATGAAAAAGGACATCTCCATTGAGGTCTCCACCCGCAACGTTGAGGTCTTCGACACTGCCATCGCCATCATGGCGGGCCTGATGATCATCCCGGCGGTCTTCGCCTTCTCCGGCGGCAACCCGGAAGCTCTGAAGGCTGGCCCCTCGTTGATGTTCATCACCATCCCCAAGGTCTTTGACTCCATGGGCCTTGGCACCGTGATCGGCATTTTGTTCTTCGTGCTCGTGCTGTTCGCCGCGCTGACAAGCTCGATTGCGCTGACAGAGAGCGCCGTCTCCACCTTCCAGGACGAGCTTGGCTGGAGCCGCAGAAAATCCACTGCCATCATCGGCGTCATCATGCTGCTGCTGGGCTCGCTCTCGTCACTCGGCTACGGGCCGCTGGCTGGCGTTACCGTCATCGGCATGCAGTTCTTGGATTTCTTTGATTTCCTGACGAACTCCGTCATGATGCCCATCGCAGCCATTACCATCTGCCTGCTGGTCTCCCGCGTCATCGGCGTCGGCAAGATTGAGCAGGAGGTCCTGCTGGATGGAAACACCTTCCGCCGCAAGAAGATCTTCAATACCATGATCCGTTTCCTCTGCCCATTCTTCGCGGCCATCATCCTGCTGAGCTCCGTTGCAAACGCCTTCGGCTGGATTTCCATGTAAGCTAATTTCAGTACAATAAAACAGAACGGACATTTCACAGTTTTTTCGAAAGATATGCTGTGAAATGTCCGTTCTTATTCTTTTATAGACCCAATAACTGCTTTTTCTTCGCGTCAAATTCTTCCTGAGAAATGACGCCGCTGTCAAGCAAATCTTTATACTTTTTCAGTTCGTCGGCGTTGCTCTGCGGAATTTCCTGATGAACCGCAGCAGTAGAAATCGGTTTGGATTGACGTTCAATCAGCAAATCACTAATTACCTTATGAATTTTGTTTCGGTTTTTAATTGCGTAGAAAGAGATTAGACCAGATGCTGTCGATATAGTGATACTATTTAAAAGACCTGCGCCAACGGCAGAAACGGAATCAATAGGTAAATCAACCCGTTTCCCAAATGGCGTTTTACCGTATATGCGCTTATCTGTTACAATGAGTTCATAGCCGCTGCTGATTAAATACCAGAACATATCTATAACCAAAATACCCCACAAAAGACACATTTTCATTGGACTACCGAAGCCTAACGACCAGCCCTTTGCGATATAGATGATATTCGCAGCAACAAATCCGATGATGCCCCCAACGAGCGTAGCTATCAGCATAGAGCGCTTACTGTATTTCTCGTTGGAAATAATAGCATTTTCTGACATTTTCTTTCCTCCATAAAACAAAAAAGTGTGTAGCTCCAAACGGAACTACACACCGAAAAACGCATAGCCCCATTTGTTGCTACACAAAATCTTTTCGCTACCAACAGGGAACGCAAAGCGGAGAATGCGTTTTTGCCAAAACAAAAGCACATTCCCTGACAGGTAGCAATTTATTAGATTTTGTGTAGCATAAACATAATACCACAACCCCAATCGCATTTCAACATATTTCCAAAACAGCAATCATCTTTTCAAACTTTTTGCGCGATGCGCAATCAAGAAAAACAGACACCCTGCCTTTCGTAAAATGAACAAAAAGGCAGAGTGTCTGGCGTTCGCTTGCTGAAGCAGCACAGGGTATATAAACAGGCGTTTGTCCCGGCCGGAGATTCGTTTGCATTTTGCTTCGCAAAATTGAGGAAGCCGCCAGTTTTTGAACTGGCAGCAGAAACAATC
>CAKUCT010000006.1 GCA_934643765.1 uncultured Oscillospiraceae bacterium | reverse complement strand
TCGTAATCTTGATGTTCTCCTCTGAGCCGTCCGTCAGCAGCACCGTCATGCCGAGCGCCTCCACCGCCGAGCAGTCGTCGGTCAGTGAAAGCCCCTTCTGCTTTGCGTTCTGCAGCGCGCCCAGCAGCAGCGCATAGTCAAACACCTGCGGCGTCTGCACGGCAAAGAGCGTGGACCGGTCCGGCGTTTCATCCACCCCGCCGGTTTTGGACACCTTGATCGTATCTTTGACCGGAATCGCGGGCGCTGCCGCGCCAAACTTCGCCGCCTTTAAAATCGCCTTTGTGATGACCTCCGGCGGCACCAGCGGACGCGCGCCGTCATGCACCGCAACAAGCTCCGTCCCCTCCGGCACAGCTTCCAGCCCGTGCATCACCGACTCTTGTCGACTCTCTCCGCCGGGAACGACGATGCGCACCTTCCGATACGGCGAACAGACCCGGCTGATTTTGGGCATCCGGTCCTCGCGCGCGACGACGATGATGGTGTCGATCATCTCATGATCGTCGAACACGCGCAGCGTCCGGCTCAGAACCGGAAGCCCGCCCAGCTCCGCCAGAAGCTTGTCCGTCCCGCCCATCCGGGCAGAAGACCCGGCGGCGACAATCACCGCCGCACAGCTCGGGTGCGAGAGCTTGTTTTTCACCTGCCGCGCCTTGCGGATGGTATCTGCAAGCTGCATGAAGTTCCTCCTTTACGTTAAGCTTCCCACAAGCTCCTTGAAGGCTTTGCCGCGCACGGCGAAATTCTTGAACTGGTCAAACGCCGCACAGGCAGGGCTCAACGTCACCACATCGCCCGACTGCGCCGCCTTCTGGCAAAGCGCAACCGCCTCGCACAGATCGTTTGCCTCCAGAATTTCCGGCGCACCTTTTTTGTACTCCGGCGCGTTTTCCACTGCCGCGCGGATTTTGTCCGCCGTCGCGCCGCACAATACCAGCGTCTTGACATGCGCACAGATCTCCGGTCCCAGCACGTCGAACGGAATGTGCTTGTCATACCCGCCCGCAATCAGAATCACCTTCTGCTTGAACGAGTGCAGCCCCGCAATCGTCCGCGACGGGCTCGACGCAATCGAGTCGTTGTAATACTTCACCCCGTGCAGCTCACGCACCAGCTCGATGCGATGCTCCACACCGCCGAAGCTCCGCGCCACCGCGTCCACATCCGCATCCGTTGCAAGACCTTCCGTCGCGCAGGCGGCAGCCATATAATTTTCAATGTTGTGTACGCCCGGGATTTTAATATCGTCCGCCGGCATGATTCTTCGCCCATTGCGGTAAATGATGCCGTTTTCCAGCCAGACGCCGTTCGAAGGTTTCCCCAGCCGCGAGAATTTTTCCACCGTACCCGGCGCTTTTTCGGCAAAGGAATTGGTAATTTCGTTGTCCATGTTCACAACGAGCTTGCCGGTCTTTCCCTGATGCAGATAGACGTTTTCTTTTGCGGCAATATACTCCGCCATGTCCTTGTGCACGTCGAGATGGTTCGGCGCAAGATTCGTCACCACTGCAATGTCTGCCGACTGCGTCATGCCCATGAGCTGGAACGAGGAAAGCTCGACGACGGCAAGATCATCCGGCTTCATCTGCTCTGCCAGCGGCAAAAGCGGCGTTCCGATGTTTCCGCCGAGCCAGACTGTGTAGCCCGCGTGCTTTAAAATTTCCGAGATCAGCGTTGTCGTCGTCGTCTTGCCGTCCGAGCCGGTCACGGCGATGATTCTGCACGGACAGACGGAGAAAAACGCCTCCATCTCGCTCGTCACCACCGCGCCGTTTTCACGCAGCTGCCGCAGTGCCGGAATGTCCGGATGCATGCCGGGCGTACGGAACACAACGTCCGCCTGCACGCCGTCCAGGTACCCGTCTCCCACATGGAGCGTCGCGCCCATGCGCTCTAAGTCCAGAACCTCTTCGTCGAGCTGCTGCCTTGGCGTCTTGTCGCAGGCAAGCACCGTCAGCCCCCTGCGAAGCAGCATGCGGATCAGCGGCCGGTTCGACACGCCGATGCCGAGCACGGCAATGCGCTTTCCCCGCAGCGCCTCAAAATATGCAGAAACCTTCTCGTTCATGGTTGAAGCCTCTTTTCCGGTTGTTAGCTCCATTATATCCGCCCTAGAAAAAAATTGCAACTTGTTTGACATTCGGGCGCGAATCAGGTACAATACAAGCGCGACCGGGACGGACAGTCGCGGGGTGCAGCCCAACGGCTGCATCATGAGGAAAGTCCGGGCTCCACAGGGCAAGGATAACGGGTAACGCCCGCCCAGAGCGATCTGAGGAAAAGTGCAACAGAAATATACCGCCTCGTCCATATACCAACGCAGGAAACCGCAGGAGTGTTTCCTGCATGCTCCAAAAAGCCGGCAAAGCCCCGCTTTGACGGCAGAGGTGGAAGAATGGAATGTACAAGCTTTGCTTCTTGCGGCAAAGCGAAGGATATGAAGTTTTTCCGTCCCCAAAAGCCGGCAAAGCCCCGCTTTGACGGCAGAGGAGGCGCAACGGAATGTATGAGCTTTGCCGCTTGCGGCGAAGCGAAGGATATGAAGTTTGCGCCGACGAGGTAAGGGTGGAAACGTGCGGTAAGAGCGCACGCATCGGCGTGGAAGCGTCCGTTGCTGTAAACTCTATCCGGAGCAACACCGTGGAGGAAACAAGGCTTGCCCGGCTGTTTCCGAGGAGGTGGCTGGAGCGCACCGGCAACGATGCGCCTAGATAGATGACTGTCGATTACAGAACCCGGCTTATAGACCCGATCGCAGCACGCCCCATGCCAATGGCACGGGGCGTGCTTTCGCCTCAAACAGGTTTGAGGCGAGATTGCGCCGGCTGCAGCGCAAAGTTTTGACCGCCTTCAGCGGTCAAAATTCACGTTTACCGGCGTAGCGTATTTTTTGCCGCGCACAGGTCGCGGCAAAAAATCAATTCTGATTTTTTCACGCCGGATGGAGCAAACTCCTGCGGAGGGCTTTGGAATACCCGCAAAACGCCTCGCAGATCAAACAAATTCTTAGCGGCTCTTGCCGCCTTAGAATCGTTGATGCAAAGCGTTTCGCCCCGCAGGGCGAAATAGAGTGTAAATCATAAAACGCCGCGACCTGTGCGTGGCGTTTTATACTGCTCGCCTCGCCAGTGTGGAATTCGGGCACCTACAGTGCCCGAATTATGCGCGCAGCGAGGCGCATCCAAATTCGGCAAAAAAGCCACGCTTTTTTGCCGAACAAATGCCCGCGAGGCTCTGCCTGGCGGGCATTTTGTTATTCTCCACTTACCGTAAACACGCCCGCTTCGTCCGCCGTCGCGTGCAGCGCATGCAGCGGCGTCACAAAGCTCTCGATGATCTTCTGGGCAATCGGATCTTCCAGTTCGCGCTGGATGGTCCGGCGCAGGTTCCGCGCGCCATAGGTCACGGAATAGGACTTTTTGACCAGCGCGTCAATGACGCTCTCATCCCAGTCGAACTGGATCTCGCGCTCGGAAAGGGCCTGGCGGAGCTCTGCGAACATGATGCCCGCAATCGCGCGGAAGTTCTCTTCCGTGAGCTTATTGAAGCAGATCACTTCGTCCACACGGTTGATAAACTCCGGCCGCAGAAACTCGGAGAGTGCCTTGACGGCCTTCTCCTGCGTCTGTTCAGACAGACTCTTACCAAAGCCGACCGAGCCGTCCTTGCGGTCTGAGCCCGCGTTGGAGGTCATGATAATGATCGTGTTTTCAAAATTCACGACCCTTCCCTGCGCGTCCGTAATCCGGCCGTCGTCGAGAATCTGAAGCAGGATATTGAGCACATCCGGGTGCGCCTTCTCCAGCTCGTCAAACAGAATGACCGAATACGGCCGCCGACGGATTTTCTCCGTCAGCTGCCCTGCTTCGTCATAGCCGACATAGCCGGGAGGCGAGCCGATGAGCTTGGAAACCGAGTGCTTTTCCATGTACTCTGACATATCGAGCCGGATGAGCGACTCCACAGATTCAAACATCTCATTTGCCAGGCACTTGACAAGCTCTGTCTTGCCAACGCCCGTCGAACCGACAAAGATGAACGACACCGGCCGCTTCTTGGGCGAGATGCCCACGCGGTTTCTCCGGATGGCCGCGGTCACGGCGCGGATGGCCTCATCCTGACCCACCATGTGCTCTTTGAGCCGGGCATCGAGATTTTCCAGCTGCTCATATTCCTGTGCGCGGATTTTGCTGGCCGGAATCTTGGTCCAGAGCTCAATGATGCGCGCGAGATTTTCCATCGTCAGAACCGGCTTCGGCTCTTCTTCCAGAACGGCAATCTCTTTGTCCAGCTTCAAATTGCGGCTGCGAAGCTCCGCCATGCGGGCAAAATCGTCTTCCGTCTTCTCCGGCTGGTCCAGCAGCGCGTTCAGCTCCAGATCATAGTCTGCGTGCTCTTTTTTCAGCGCTTCGAGCTTGCCGATGGACTTATTTCTGATGTTCACATCCGAGCAGGCTTCATCAATCAGGTCGATGGCCTTGTCGGGCAAAAACCGGTCCGTGATGTACCGCTCCGACAAAATAACGGCCTGCCGCGCAATCTCGGGCGGAATGACCACGCCATGGAAGTCCTCGTAATAGTGCGCGATGCCGCGCAGAATCGCGATGGCCTCTTCCATCGTCGGCTCATTGACCGTCACAGGCTGGAACCGGCGCTCCAGCGCGGAGTCCTTTTCAATATACTTGCGGTACTCGTCAAAGGTCGTTGCGCCGATGACCTGAATCTCGCCGCGCGAGAGCGCGGGCTTCAGAATATTTGCCGCGTTCATCGAGCCTTCGGCATCGCCCGCGCCGACCAGGTTGTGCACCTCGTCGATGACAAGAATGATATTGCCGAGCTTTTTGACCTCTTCGATCAGGCTCTTCATCCGGCTTTCAAACTGGCCCCTGAACTGCGTGCCCGCCACAAGGGCCGTCAGGTCCATCAGATAGACTTCCTTGTTCTGCAGCTTATAGGGCACTTCCTTGTCGACAATCCGCTGCGCCAGACCTTCGGCAATGGCTGTCTTGCCGACGCCGGGCTCGCCGATGAGGCAGGGATTGTTCTTCTGCCGGCGGTTGAGAATCTGCACCACGCGCTCTGTTTCCACGTCGCGGCCAACGATCCGGTCAAGCTGGCCGTCGCGCGCTTTATTTGTAAGGTTCTGGCAATAGGTATCCAGAAACTTGCGTTTTTTGTTTTTCTGCCCGTTTGGCTTGTCGCCGCGGGGCGCGGACTGTTTTGGCTCATCACCCTGCGGCGCGAGCGCTTCTCCGGTGTTATTGCCAGCGTTGCCGAAGAGCTTGTTGAGGAACGGGAACGTCGCCGTCTGCGAGGCGTTGTCGTCATCGTCATCCGCATCTTCCGGTGCGTCGTCCTGGCCCTGCGCATTTGCGATCATGCCCTCAATGCCATTCATGGTACTGAGCATCTCGCCGCTTAGATTGTCAAGATCTTCATCAGACAGGCCCATGCGGCTGATCATATCGTCGACCGGCTTGATGCCAAGCTCCTTGGCGCACTTGAGGCAAAGGCCCTCATTGATGGTCTGGCCGTTTTCGATCTTCGTGATGAAGACCACCGCCAGATTCTTTTTGCATTTGGAACATAAGGTTGGTTTCATATCGCTGTCTCCTAGTCACTTGTCAAAAAAGCGAGCGCTTTTTTGACAAAAGGGATGCGCCTCGCCTACGCGCATAATTTTGTCACCTAGGGACAAAATTCCACACTTGCAAGGCGATAGGAATGTTTCCGGTCGGCAAAGCCGCCGGATAACATGAATTTCCATTTCTTCGCGTCTGCGGACGCGAACTCTGCGAGGCTTTTTTTATTTTAGAAGTATAACACGGAAATGTGAACAATTCCAACACCAATATGTGTATTTTCAGCAAACTGCTTCCGGTTTGCCGCAGTCTTTACGGAAGGTACACCTCGCCGCGCCCGCCGCCGAGCAGCAGCGCAGAGCCATCAGCCCGCATGACGACGTTCGTCGCGCTCTGGGTATTCTGCGTCTCGGCGTACAGCTGCATGGCGCTGTCATAGATCGAGAGCTTTTCCGCCGTCAGTACGGCCAGATAATTGCCCGCCGCCGAAAAGTCCAGAATCTGCACGTCAAATTCCGCGCTTCCAAGCTCGCTTCCGGTCTTGTCGACCGTGCGCACGGTGTAGTGGTTGCCTGCCTTATACATATTCACGACCAGAGAGAGAAATCCGTCGCCGCCAAAATCAAAATCCTTGAGATACGCGCCGTCATAGGTATAGCTGGCAAGGTTCTCTCCGCTGAGGCTCAGCCACTGCGCGCTGTTTTCGCCGACGGCGCAGAGCGTTTGGTTGTCCACAAAGGCAAGATCGTAAATCAGATCGTTGCCGAGTTCGGCCGTGCGGCCCGGCTGATCGGACGCGGTCTCAAACAGATGCAGCTGCGACGAAAAAATGCCGTCCTTCTGCCCGAGCGAGACCGCCGCGAGGTATTTTGCCCCGCCGGACACGGCGCACACCGGCATATACTGGCTGGCTGAGAGCCAGCGGTAGATCATATTCTGATTGCTGTCGTAGACATACAAAACGGTCTTGTATCCGGATTCCGAGGTCGCATAGCAGACGCTTCCATCCTGCGCGCAGTCCGCGTCAAAGATCGGCCGCGCAGACGAAATATTCAGAACCTGCACACCCGCCTGTGTGAGCCCAGCCAGATTGCTGCCGCCCACATCGAACGCCATCGTGAGCTTTCCGCCCGTCCGGATGGCCGGCGTTTCCATCTTCGCCTGCACCACCGCAAGCTCCTTGCCGTCTGCGTCATACAGGCTCAGGCCCGACACCGACGCCACGGCCAGCCCGCCGTTTACATCCGCGTACTGGTTGGCGTTGTGCGAGTCATAGGTAAAACTTCCAAGCTCTGCGTCCCCGCCGACATTCAGATAGCGCACAAAACGGCGCGCCGCATCCAGATTCAAAGAATCGCGGAACGCGTAAAGCGCCGTGGCCGCCGCAACCAGCAAAAACACCACCACGAACAGCACAATCCGCCGCCGGAGCGTTTTTCCGGGATTCGGCTCAAATTTTGAAACATTATCCGACATGGAACACTGCCTCTCCGTCGTCATACCAAAGCTGCGTCATATAAAGCCCGCCGGGCGGAACCGTGGGCCCCGCGGCCTTGCGGTCTCCCCGGGCAAGAATCCCGGCCACTTCTTCCGGGGGGAACTTCCCCTCCGCCGCGTAGACAACCGTACCGGCCATGGCGCGCGCCATATTATACAAAAAACCGTTGGCGCAGACGCGAAGCGAGATGATATCCCCCTCGCGCTCCACCTCATAGTGATAGACCGTGCGCACCGTGGATTTGACCTCCGTTCCGACCGAGCGGACGGCCGCGAAATCATGCGTCCCGACAAACTGCTGCGCGGCCCTCTGCATAATGGTCTCGTCGAGATGCTTGGGATAGAACCACGCACGGTTTACATAAAACGGATCTTTAATCGGTGAGTTATAGATCAGGTAGGTATATTCTTTTTTGACGCACGAGCCGATGGCGTTGAAGCCGTCGTGTACCTCCATCGCGCCCGTCACAACAATATCCCCCGGCAGGTGCGTATTGAAGGCGTACGGGATCCGGTCGACCGGAATTCTGGCGTCCGTGCGGAAGTTTGCAACGTAGACCTTGGCATGCACGCCCGCGTCCGTCCGGCCGCAGCCGGTGATGTGCACCTTGTGGCCCACGACCATGGCCGCCGCCTTTTCCAGCGTCTGGCCCACCGTAATATCGTTTTTCTGCACCTGCCAGCCATGATAGGCCGTGCCGAGGTAGCGGAGCGTCAGCGCAATGTTTCTCATAGAGCGTCTCCTAAAAAATTATAAGCCGAATTTCCGCAGCACAATCACGGCCGCCAGCAGCGCAAGGCCCATGCCATAGGCCGTGTAGTCCCGGCCCGCGTAGTGCAGCTCGTGCAGCTTTGTGCGGCCTTCTCCGCCGTGATAGCAGCGGCACTCCATGGCTGTCGCCAGCTCGTCTGCGCGGCGGAAAGCCGAAATGAACAGCGGCACCAGAATCGGAATCAGCGCCTTGGCGCGGGAAATCAGATTGCCGGACTCAAAGTCCGCTCCGCGCGCTTTCTGCGCGGACATGATTTTGTCTGTCTCTTCAATGAGCGTAGGGATAAAGCGCAGCGCAATGCACATCATCATCGAAAGCTCATGCACCGGCGCGCCGATCTTCTTAAGCGGGCCAAGCAGGCTCTCCAGTCCGTCCGTCAGCGCGATGGGGCTCGTGGTGTAGGTCAGCATAAATGTGCCCGCCACCAGAAGCGTGATGCGCAGCACCATGAAAACCGCGTTTTCAATGCCCTGCTTTGTAATTTTGAAAATCCAGAACTCCACCAGCGGCTCACCGGAGCCATAAAACAGGTTCAGAACCGCCGTCAGAATGATGATCAAGAGCAGCGGCTTGAGGCTCTTGAGAATCACCTTCAGATGAATTTTCGAAACGCAGATCACCGCGAGCAGACACGCCGCGACAACCGCATACGAGCAAAAGCCCTTCGCCAGAAACAGCGCAACAATATACACAATCACCAGCACCAGCTTTGTCCTGGGGTCCAGGCGGTGCACCGGGGTATCGCCCGGGAAATACTGGCCGAGCGTGACATCCTTCAGCATGCGCGTCTGCCTCCTTTCACGAGCGGAAGCAGCAGCTTCTCCGCCTGCTCCACGGTAAACGCGGAGGCCGGCACATCCACACCAAGCTCGCGCAGCCGCAGCAGCACCTGCGTCACCTTCGGCACGGCAAGACCCATATGGACAAGCTCCTCCGGCCGGGCAAATACCTCTGCGGGCGTGGCGTCCATGGCGATGACAGAATCGTTCATTACAACCAGCCTGTCGACATTGGACGCAATTTCCTCCATCGAGTGGCTGACCATGATGACCGACGCGCCCTGTGCGGCCTGATAGGCGCGGATATTTTCAAGAATGCTCTCGCGGCCCGCGGGGTCCAGACCCGCCGTCGGCTCGTCGAGAATGAGCACATCCGGCTCCATGGCAATCACGCCCGCAATCGCGGCTCTGCGCTTCTGCCCGCCGGAGAGGTCAAAGGGCGATTTTTCCAGCTCTGCGTCCGTAATGCCGACAAAGCCCGCCGCGCGCTGCACGCGCTCGCGGATTTCCTGCTCGGAAAGGCCCATGTTCTTCGGCCCGAAGGCGATGTCCGCGAAGACCGTCTCTTCAAAGAGCTGATACTCCGGGTACTGGAATACAAGGCCGACCTTGAAGCGGATCTGCCGCGTCAGCTTGACATCCGACCAGATATCCTGGCCCTCAAACAAAATGCTGCCGCCGGACGGCTTCAGAAGCCCGTTCATATGCTGAATAAGCGTCGATTTTCCGGAGCCGGTGTGGCCGATGAGGCCCACAAACTCCCCGCGGAAAATCTTCAGATTCACATGATCCAGCGCCACATGCTCAAACGGCGTGCCTTCGCCGTAGACATGCGACACGTCTTTTATCTCTAATACAGGATCCAACCGATTTATCCTCCGAACTCAGGCGCGCGCCTGAGAGATTTTCTGATACAGCGCCTGCGCGCACTGCTCCACGCTCAGCGCGTCCAGCGGCAGCTCGCAGCCGTCGTCATTGAGCGCCTGCAGCAGCTGCGTGGTGTGCGGAATGGTAAGGCCCACGCGCTTGAGAAGCGCAATCTGTGTAAAAACTTCCTGCGGCGTTCCGTCGGCCACAATTTTGCCGTCGTCCATCGCAACCACACGGTCGGCGCAGACCGCCTCGTCCATATGGTGCGTGATAAGAACCGCCGTCATGCCCTGCTCGCGGCTGAGCTTCTGCACGATGGAGATGACCTCCTGCCGCCCCTGCGGGTCGAGCATCGCGGTCGGCTCGTCGAGCACAATCGTCTTCGGCTGCATCGCAAGCACGCCGGCAATCGCCACGCGCTGCTTCTGCCCGCCGGAAAGAAGGTGCGGCGCGTGCTTTTTATAGGCCAGCATGCCGACCGCCTCCAGCGCATCGTCCACGCGCTTCTGAATTTCCGCCGACGGCACACCCAGATTTTCCGGTGCAAACGCCACGTCCTCTTCCACCACGTTGGAAACGATCTGGTTGTCCGGGTTCTGGAACACCATGCCGACCTGCTGGCGGATGGCAAGCAGATTCTCTTCCTGCTTTGTGTCCAGCTCATAGACCAGAACCTGCCCGCCCTCGGGCAATAAAATCGCGTTCAGGTGCTTGGCAAGCGTCGATTTTCCGCAGCCGTTGTGGCCTAGAACCGCGACAAAGCTGCCCTGCTTGATGTTCAAGTCCAGTCCCTGAAAGACAACATGCTCGTTGTCCGCGTCGTCCGGATAGGAATAGGACAGGTTTTTGATTTCGATTGCATTTGCATCCAGCATAGTTTTAATCCTTTGTCCATCTGCCGGTACTGCCGCACGGAAGGGCCAGCCCGGTATTCGTCACGGGAAGCCCAAGCTCATCGCACTGCGTCCGCCCGCCGTATTTTTTTGACACCAGCGTGTCCATAATATAGCCCAGCACAGACGGTGCCAGACCCGTTGTGTAGGAATTGATGATGAAAAACAGCGGATTGTCGCTGAGCACACGGCTCACCAGCTCCACAAAGGGATAGAGGTTCTCCTCCAGTTTCCACACCTCGCCCGACGGCCCCCGGCCATAGCTCGGCGGGTCCATGATAATCGCGTCATAGCGCCGGCCGCGGCGGATTTCCCGCTCGACAAACTTTCCGCAGTCGTCGACAATCCATCGGATGGGCTTGTCCTCCAGCCCGGACGAACGCGCATTTTCCTTGGCCCAGGCGACCATGCCCTTCGCCGCGTCCACATGGCACACGCTCGCGCCCGCCGCCGCGCACGCAATCGTCGCGCCGCCGGTATAGGCAAAGAGGTTCAGGACGCTGACCGGCCGGCCCGCGTTCCGGATTTTATCCATCGCAAAGTCCCAGTTGGCGGCCTGCTCGGGGAACACGCCTGTGTGCTTGAAGTTCATCGGCTTTACGTTGAACGTCAACTCCTTGTAGCGCACCTGCCACTGCTCCGGCAGACGCAGATTGGACCACTTGCCGCCGCCGGTATTGGACCGGCTGTAGCGCGCGTCATATTTTTTCCAGAGCGGATGCTGCTTCGGCGTCGTCCAGATCACCTGCGGGTCGGGGCGCACCAGAATATACTTTCCCCACCGCTCCAGCTTTTCTCCGCCGGAGGTATCAATCACTTCATAGTCTTTCCATTCATCTGAAAGCCACATATTTCTCTCCTGTTTTAATCGTTGCTGCCAGAGCCGCCGAGGATATTGCGCAGCGCGTTTGAAATCCGGCTGCCGCTGCTGTCCTCCTCGTCGTTCTCATCCAGACCCGGAATCTCCGGCTCCGGCAGATCATCGCGCGTATGGATATAGCACTCGACATTGATCGCGTCCACATCCGGGCTGAGCGCCGGATAGTAACCTGCGGGCAGCGAGTCGTTCGGCACCGCGTAGGCCTGGTCCTGCACGGTGATGCCGCTGACCGGGAAGGCACGCGACACATCGATCAGGCCGACGGTCTTCGTCGTGTTGCCCTCCACCTGCTCGCAGTATTCGTTCACAACATGGCCCGACGCGCCGCAGATTTCCACTTCCTTATGGACATCGCAGTTCTGCGTCGGCACATCGTAGAGGCTCAGCTCAATCGTGATGGCGCGGCTGCCGCGCGGGTCCTCGCGGCAGGCATCGGTCATCAGAAGGCCACTGTCGCGGCAGACCGTGCACTCGACGACGTTCGTCGGCTTGTTGAAGGCCCGGTTCGGAAGATCTTCATGCACCTGCGCCATAACCTTCTGCCACAGAACTGTCGCGGGGTTTGCAGACGAGTCGGTCAGCACAACCTCCTCAGGGTCGTCGTAGCCGCACCAGACGACGCCGGTGTAATACGGCGTAAAGCCCGCGAACCAGCGGTCAAAATCGCTTGTCGTCGTGCCGGTCTTGCCGGCGACAGTCATATTATCAATCTGCGCGGCCGTGCCAGTGCCGGATGTGACGGTGTTTTCCATCATATACGTCATATACCACGCTGTCATATCCTTCATAGCCACATGCGACTGCTGCGTATTATCGAGCACAACCTTGCCGTCCGCGTCGACAACCTTCGTATACGTTCTTGCCTCGCGGTAGACGCCTTCGTTTGCAAACGTCGCATAGGCCGCCGCCATCGCTTCCACCGTCACGCCCTTGGTCAGGCCGCCCATCGCAAGCGGCGCCAGATCCACATCCGAGAACACGTCTCCGGCGGCGTTGACATAGGAAGAGACCAGCGTATCGAGGCCCATCTTTTCTTTTGCGAACTCAAAGCAGTATTCCGGCGTCATCTGCGCGACGAGCTTCACGGGAATCGTGTTGAGCGACTGGCAGACCGCCTCATTGATATTCACAAGGCCGCGGTAGACAGAATCGGAGTTCTTCGGCCAATGTCTGGAGTCTGTAAACGAATACGGCGTATCGTCCATCACCGTCGCCGGGGTCACAATTCCGAGCTCCAACGCGGGCGCGTAGACGGAAACCGACTTAATGGTCGAGCCCGGGGAGAGATAGCTCTGCGTCGCGCGGTTCCAGACGAGGCTTCCCTCCTTCTGGCCGACGCCGCCCGCCATGGCCACCACATCGCCCGTCTTGTTGTCGATCACAACAATGCCGGACTGCAGCTGCTGCGAGCTTGCCGTATTCGGAACGTTGTCCAGATTCTGATACACATCGTCGACCGCCGCCTGCACGTCCGGGTTGAGGGTCGAATAGATCTTGTAGCCGCCGGTCATCAGCATCTTGCGGACGATTGTCGCTTCATAGCCGGTCTTTTTGCCAAGATCGCGCACGACGTCGTTGATGACCTGATCTTCAAACCAGGAATAGTAGTCCTCGTCGCCGGATGCCTCCGCGCTGGCGTTGTGGAACTCCAGCTTTTCGGCCACGGCCTGGTCATACTGCTCCTGGGTGATATAGTTCTGGTCGAGCATCTGGTAGAGAATGATCTCCTGGCGCTCTTTGTTCTTGTCGGGGTTGATATACGGGTCGTAGATCGAGGGGTTGTTTGTAATGCCGATAAGCGCGGCGCACTCGGCAAGATCGAGCTGACTCACGTCCTTGCCGAAGTAGACCTGCGAGGCCGACTGCACGCCCTCGCAGTTTTCGCCCAGAGCAATGACATTCAGATATAGCTCCATGATCTGCTTTTTCGTATATTTCTTTTCCAGCTCCAGCGCGCTGAAAATTTCAACCAGCTTTCGCCGGACCGTGACTTCATCGCGCCCGGTGATGTTTTTGACCAGCTGCTGCGTAATCGTCGAGCCGCCGGCCTCGCCCATGCCAAGGAACATCTTGACGCAGGCTTTCATAGTCGTGAACCAGTCGACGCCCTGATGGTCGATAAAGCGCTTGTCCTCGATGGCAATGCAGGCGTGAATCAGGTTCTTGGGGATATTGTCATACTCCACCCAGGTCCGGTTCGCGCCGCCGTAGAGCTTGCGCAGCACCGTCTCCTGGCCGGTCTTCGGGTCTTCATAATAGATGACCGACGTCTGGTCCAGCGTAAAGCCATCGATAGAATCCACCTGCGTAATCAGGTCGTTTTTGATATACAGCGCAAACAGGCAGGCAAAAATCAGTGTCGTCAGGAACAGCACCAAAATGATTGTTCCGAGCACCTTTCCGACGACGCGCAGCACGCGCCGCGCCGGGCTTACGCCGTTTGCATTCTGTTCGTTTTTCTTTGCTCGCATAGCCTTCCTCCATCTATCCCGAAGCGCCCGCCTCTGTTTTTCAGCAGGCACACTATACCACTTTAATTATCATCGCTACATTATATCACATGTGTCAATTATTTTGGGAATAAATTATGAATAGTATCCTCCTTTTTCTCATACGCTTTTTCTTGCCTGTATGCTTTTGCGCCGGGCGGGGCAAATTATGCCCGGAGGCGAAAGACCGGATGAAACGTTTGATTGTCCTTGTTCTTCTGTGCGCCGCGCTTACGCCGGGCGTGCGCGCCGAAGGCTATCTTCTGCAGGCATTTGATGGGCAGATTCTCTACCGCGCGCTGCCGGACGGCGACTGGATGGCAGCTGGCCAAAGCGGCGCCGCGCTGATCGGCGCGCACGACCGGGCGCTTCTTGCGCGCGGTATGTATCTTCCGAGCCGGGCCGCGCTGACGCGCGCGCTGGAGGATTTCTGCTCCTGATGCGCGACGGCTTTTTTCTCTGCGCGTAATTTCCTCTTGATTTTGCATGCGTGTGACGCTAAAATAGAGGCAAGAACTAATTCATGCGGAGGACGCATCTATGAGCGAAGAATACGGCAGCGATTTCATCTCCATCACCGACGAAGACGGCAAGGAATACGAGCTGGAGGTTCTGGCGGAGCTGGAGCATGAAGGCAGCAAATATCTGGCCCTCGTCCCTGCTGAGGATAACGGCGAAGAGGATCTGGAGGTCAGCATTCTCAAGGCTGTGGAAGAAAACGGCGAAGAAATTCTTGTCACCATCGACGACGATGACGAGCTGGAAGCCGTCTACAGCGCGCTGATGGATCTGATCTACGAAGACGAGGAAACCGAAGAGCAGTAAGTTCATAATCTGTCATGTTTTCCCTGCGGGGTGCGTGACGGCTCCACTTAAACCCACATTATAACTAGGGGATGCCGGAAAACTTCCTGTGTCGATTGCAGGCCTCCCGCCCACGGCTTTGACCGGTGGTGGACGTTGGAAGCAGTGAAGCACTGGAGAGGCAACCCACCTGCCCATTCGTGCAGGTTATAATTGGAGTCGCACGGCTTTCGCGGGGATATCTATATCTCGCGGCAGGCAAACCTTCCGCGATTTTTTGCACCTCGCCGCGCGCATAATTTTTGCGCGGCGCGCGTACCGCGAACTCTGCCGAGAGCTTTGGCCTGCGGCATTTCTTTTTTGCTTAATTTCCGGGCAAAATCCGGAAAGATTACGAATTTTTGAATTTCCGAAAGAAACGCTTGCAAGTACGTGGCTTTTTCTGTATAATACGGGTTGTATCGCCTGCGGGCGAAACGTAAGAATACACGAGAGGAATGATCCTGAATGAGCGCATCGCGCGAAAAGAACAAGCGCAAGGAGCAGTCTGCTTCCGGCGAAGCTTCCGTCACCCCCGCCAAAAAGGGGATGAGCAAGGGTCTGAAATGGACCATTGGCATCATCTGCCTTGTCCTGGTAATTGCCGTCGTCACATTTTTCTCCATGCTGACCAGCGGTTATTTCGCAAGCCACACAACCGCCGCGACCGTGGGCAATCACAAGCTGACGCCCGCCATGGTGAATTATTTCTATAAGGAAGCCTACAACAGCATGAGCAGCCAGTATGGCGACATGCTCAGCTACATCATTGACACCAACACCCCGCTCGACGAGCAGTATTATGATGAAGAAGCCGGCGTCACCTGGGCTGACAACTTCATTGAGCAGGGCCTGAACAACGCCACCCAGATCTATGCCATCTATGACGAAGCTCTGGCAAACGGTGCTTCGCTCTCTGACGATGACGCTTCGAACATTGATGCGACCATCTCCAACCTCAGCATCTATGGCACGTACTACGGCTACTCCAATGTGAACGGCTACATTGCCGCCATGTACGGCACGGGCTGCAACGAGAAGAACTTCCGCGAGTTCCTGGAGATCACGACCATCGCCAACAACTATTCCCAGGAAGTCTACAACAAGCCCGTCTACACCGAGACCGAGCTGATGGACACCTACAACGCCGATCCCAACGCCTATGACGGCGTGGACTACCGCGTGTTCAACGTGACCGACTCTCTGTTTGACGAAGAGGACGAGGACAAGCTCGCCGAGCTCAAGCAGACCGCTGCCGATGAAATGCTGGCTGCCGCAGAAGAGGGTGACGAAGCGTTCATCAAGGCCGCCTATGACCATGCGTCCGAGGCCACCAAGGACTCCTACGCAGACGATGACTACACGCTGCGCACCGACGTCTCGCACACTGAGACCGCGCTTTCCGACTGGCTGTTCGACAGCGCGCGTCAGCCTGGCGACGCTACGTGCATCGAGTCCAACGGCGTTTACTACATCGCCATTTTTGAAGCCCGCCGCGACCACGACTTCGCGCTGCCGAACGTGCGCCACATCCTGATTTCCGTCTCTGACACCACCGACGAAGAGGCCATGGCTGCCGCCAAGGAAACTGCTGACAAACTGCTGGCCGAGTATGAAGCCGGCGAACACACCGAAGAAGCCTTCGCCGCCATCGGCGACGCCGCTTACGCAGACGGCACAGCTGCGGAAGCTGCCCGTTATGAAGACATCACCCCGGGCCAGATGGTCACAAACTTCAACGACTGGGCCTTCGACGAGAGCCGTCAGGCCGGCGACGTGGACGTGATTGAAACCGACTACGGCTGGCACGTCATGTACTTCTCCGGCTTCGGCACGAACTACCGTCTGAAGCTCGTCGAAGACGCACAGCGCAGCGACGCCTACAACACCTGGCTGTCCGACACCACCGACGGCGTGAGCTATGAGACCGCTTCGTTCGGCATGCGCTTTGTCACGAAATAAACACACAACGATGAAAGAGCCGCCGCAAGGCGGCTCTTGTCTTACACGGGAGGAACTATATTGGAAACGCAATTTGACCGGGAACGGATGCTGCTGGGAGGCGCCGCAATCGATATCCTTGCCGCAAGCCATGTCGCGGTATTCGGCGTCGGCGGCGTCGGCAGCTTTACCGCCGAAGCGCTGGCCCGCGCCGGTGTCGGCGCGATCACGCTCATTGACCACGACGCCATCTCGCTCACCAATCTCAACCGCCAGCTCATTGCGCTGCACTCCAACCTCGGACAGCCAAAGACCGCCGTCATGGCCGCGCGTATCCGCGATATTAACCCCGCGTGCCGCGTAACGCAGCTGCCTGTCTTCTATGAGCCGGAGCACCGGGAAGACTTCTTCTGCCTTGGCTTTGATTACATCGCTGACTGCATCGACTCCACGCGCAGCAAGATAGACCTCATCGAAACGGCCGTCTCGCGCGGCGTGCCGATCATCAGCTCCATGGGCACCGGCAACCGCCTGGACCCCTCCAAATTTATGATTACCGATCTGAGCAAGACCTCCGGCTGCCCGCTGGCAAAGGTCATGCGCAGAGAGCTCCGGCTGCGCGGCATTCACCATCACACCGTTCTGACCAGCACAGAGCTCCCTTTGAAGCCGCAGAAACTCCCGGGCAGCGAGAATGAGACGCGCACGCCGCCGGGCTCCGTCTCCTGGGTGCCGCCGTGCGCGGGGATGATGATCGCGGGCTACATTGTCCAGTCACTTCTCAAGCGTGCGCCGGAAACCGGCGCAGAAGCATAAAAAGCACCTCCACTGTCAAAACTAAGCACGTTTTGAGGTGGAGGTTTTTTATGGAACAAGCAAATTTTGCCCTGTGGAAATGTCTTCTCACCGGCGGTCTGGCCGGATTTGTCAACGGCTTTTTTGGCGCCGGCGGCGGCATGATCGTCGTGCCGCTTCTGATTCTGCTCGTCGGTCTGGAGGACAAGTCCGCCTTCTCGTCTGCAATCAGCATCATCCTGCCGCTGACCGTCGTGTCGCTTCTGATCTACGCGAAAAATGACGCGCTGGATTTAAAAACCGCCCTCCCCTATCTCATCGGCGGCGCGGGCGGCGGCGTGCTGGCTGGGCTCTGGTTTAAGAAGGTCTCTGCCCGGTTTCTGCACATCGCGCTCGGCGTACTGATTCTGTTTGGAGGTGTCAGGCTGATCTTATGTTAATCTTCATGGCTGCCGTCGCGGCTGGCCTCGTCTGCGGCGTGCTCTCAGGCTTCGGCATCGGCGGCGGATCGCTTCTGATGGTCTGGCTGACGGCCGTGCTGTCCGTTGAGCAGCGCACGGCGCAGGGCATCAATCTTCTGTACTTTCTGCCAACCGCCGTGTGCTCGCTCATCTTTCATGTAAAAAACAAGCAGATCGTCTGGAAATCAGTCGTCCCGGCCGCCATCGCCGGGTGGCTGACGGCGATCCCCGGCGCCATGCTCGCCGGCAGCGTCGATACGGCACTTCTTCGGAAGCTATTTGGCGGTTTCCTGGTCTTAGTGGGACTCAGCGAGGTATTTCTGAAGGGAAAAGCGCAGAAATCCGCATAAAAAAGAGCTGGCAGAAATTCTGCCAGCTCCGCTTTTTTATGATACTGCGAGGCTGAGGCCAAGCTCCACCTCGTCTTCATCGCTTCTCCCGGTTTCCCGGAACCCAAGCGACGCGTACAGATGCATCGCAGCCGTGTTTTCCGGGCTGCAGGTCAGAAGCACCGTATCGGAGGCGCCAAACGGTTTCGTCCGGATATATGCCAGCACACGCTGCATGGCCGCCTTTCCGTAGCCTTTTCTCTGCTGCGCCTTGTCGATCATCATGTGCCAGATGTTGTAGCATTCCTCGTCATAGTCATAGATGACCATCACGTAGCCAACCATCGTCTCGCCGTCATAAATGCCGAACGGCTGGCACTGGTCGCGGTAGACATACGCCTGGGCCAGACTGCGAATGGGATGGGATACGAAGCGTTCCTGCTTCGGCGCCAGCGCCAGGTTGAAGCAGGCAATAAAATTTGACTCGTCAATCGGACGAAGGGTGATTGTTTTCATAAAGATTCCTCCATTTTTTTACGCTATAATTCTGTGTAAACTGGTTGACTGTCATTTTCATACGGACCAGCCCCTTTCTTGAAAGAATCTCTATATCAACGCAGAAATCTGCGTAGTTTTAAACAATTATCATAACCGCCGCAATCACAAGCAGTATAATCCCAACGCCGCGGTTCCAGCCCAGCGCCGCGTCCGACGGCTCGGCGTCCTTGATCTTCCAGCCCGTCTCCAGATACCACGCCGCCTGCGGCCAGGCAGTGTTGATAACGCCGATCACCAGCAGGAAGAAAATCAGTCCCGCATTTTTGCTGGACGTCTCTTCCGGCTTTGCCGATGGCGAATGAGCCAGAACGCGCTGGAGCGTCATACCGTCCGGGTATTTGTCCGGGTCATAGTTCAGACTTGCCGAGCCACTTGAAAACGTTGCGCCACTGGACGCGCTCCCATTCTGCATCCATGTGTATGTCTCGCCGTCCGGATAGGTGAATGTCACGCTGTAGCCATTACCGGCAGAACCATAGCGATAGGAATAGGTATTCGTGCCGTCGGAAATTGTCCCCTTGTCGTTGTCAATCGGTGTGACGGTGTAGACTGCTCCCTCCCGCGCAACAGAATAGGGCTCCGATGCGTTTTGCGCTTGCTTTTCTGCGCAGGCGCAGAGGCTCACGATAACAAGCGCCGCCAATAGGAAAAGCGAGATTCGTTTTTTCATATCTGACCCCTTTCCGCCGTCCCTGCCGCGCAGCTTTAATCTGCCATGCGGTAGGATTTGTCGAAGTACTGATAGTACGGCATCAAAAACGTGTAGGCTTCCTTCACGGCGTCCAGAAGCTCTCTGGAATAGGACAGCGCGTCATAGTTCCGCTCGCAGGAAATGGAGAACGACCGGCGGTTGTACCAGTGCGTCAAGCAATCGTCCGCGTGTCCCTTGGGCCTTGCATACTCCGGCCCCTGGAGCGTGAAAATATCCTGCGCATCCAGCTTTTTTGCCAGCGCCTCCAGCTCCTTCGGATTCTGGTCGGCAAGCTTGCGGAATCTGGCCGCCGCGGCCGGCTCGCACCAATAGCCAAAGCCGTAGCCATATCCCTCGCAGCCGAGCTCAAACCACAAACACGGCGCGTTCGCCCGGCCCTCAATCTCGTTCTGGAACGAGAACCAGATGTTGTCCTTCAGCGGCCCGCGGCCGAAGAGCCTGCGTGCGTCGCGATAAATCTTTGAAATGTGCAGATTCATCTGCAGCTGCGGGTAATGCTCCGTCAGCCAGGTATAGAGCTCGCCGGAGAGCTCCTTCGTCGGGTCCATAATGTATTCGTTGAACTGCTCTTTTCTGGGGTGGAACCACTCTCTTGAATTATTGAAGCGGATATCCCAGAAAAAATCCACGGTTTTGTCGCTGTAGCCTGTAAACATCTGCTCTGTTACTCCTTGTGTGTGCGAAGATAATTGAGGTACCCTTCCAGAATGAGGGACGCCGCCACGGCGTCGACGGTTTTTTTGCGTTTCTTGCCGTGGTAATTGTTGTCGGATAAAATCTGGTGCGCTTCAATCGTGGTGCGCCGTTCATCCCATAAGACGATCTTCTCACCGAGAAGTTCCTCCAATTTGGCCGCAAATTCGCGGTAAAGATCAGCCCGCGGCCCCTCCGTGCCGTCCATATTGCGCGGGAAGCCCATCACCAGCCGCTCTGCCCCGGATTTCCGGTAGGCCTCCGCCACCAGCTGCACGGTTTTATCCTTGTTCCAGGACTCAATCACGCTCGTCGAGCCCGTCAGCATCCCCAGCGCGTCGGAGACAGCCACGCCTGTGCGCGCATCTCCCAGATCGATCGCCATAATTTTCATGTCCATGCTCCGTTCCGGCGCAGGCGCGCCGCTTTGTATTTTTTGATATTGTAACACTTTTTTAACCGAAAGGCAATCCAAGGCAAAATTTCCCGTCTGAATTTCAAATTTTTTGTTGACCTGCGCTTTTATTTGTGCTATGATGACTTCACCTGCGAAAAACGGGATACGTATGCCGTTTTTCAGCCGCGTTGGCGCCATTGTAGTTTCGGCGTCGCCTAAATTTACCATAGAACGCGGTCATACAGGGAGGCAAGATTTAAGGAGGTGCCGAACAAT